>DATKVX010000102.1 GCA_035529855.1 bacterium | reverse complement strand
CGTAACGCCGCGGCCGGGGTCGATACTAATTGTTACGCACCGGGCCGTTTTTATGTTATAATGATTAGGTCGCGACGCGCCGCGAGGCCGTCACCGCTAACCGAGAAAGAGTAAGGAGGTCGTCTATGCCGCGTTAGTTTCGCCCGGAGCCGAATATATGGCAGCGGACGATTCTAATTTGGTACAGGCGATTCGCAGCGGCGACGAAGCGGCGGCGACGTCTTTTTACGAGGAGTATTGCGGTAAGATCTACCGCATGATGTACTTCTCGTCGAGCAGCGAGGCGCGGGCCGAGGAGCTTACGCAGGCTACGTTCCTCGCCTTTTTCGAGTCGCTGCCCCGCTTTCGCGGCGAAGCCCGCCTCTCCACCTGGCTCTACGCCATCGGCAAGAACGTCCTACGTAACTACTACTCCCGCAATAAGCGTAATCGCGAAGTCCCGCTCGACGACCACGGCGCCGCCGGCGAAATGCGCTCGTACCTCGACGGCCTGGAGTCGAACGAGGAACCTCCCGAGCGATTGTTGACGCGCCAGGAAACGACGGCCGTCGTGCGGGAGGTATTGGCGCGGCTGGCGACATCTTATCGCGAAGTGCTCACGCTCCGCTACTTCGACGGCCTTTCCAACGCCGACGTGGCGGCCGCGCTGGGGAAAAAGGAGAGCACGGTCCGCGTACTGCTGCACCGGGCGTCGAAGGCGTTCGCGCGCGAGCTCCGGCGGATGGAGGCGCGCGCCGGCGCCGAGCTTGTGGAGAAGCCCGACGCGCGTGTCCGAAAGCGGAATTAAGAACGTTTTTTAAAAGCTTTAAGCCGTCCTAAAAGACAGCGTTTGCGGCGTTTAGGTCGGTTTTTTTGTTTTGGAATGTTTTTTTAGCTTGACGTAACAATTTATATAAGTTAAATTATATAGTGGGGAAGCGCCCTTGGTTTATTAACCGGCCTACCCCGGGGAGGTACGTATATGAGACCCATATGGTTAAAAACGTTAATCGCGTTTACCGCGGCGTTAGCGTGCGTGGCCGCGTCGGATTTCTCCGCCAAGTGGGCGGGCGACGCCGGCGTTTCTAAAGGCGCGGTACCCGATACTTTAGCGGCTCCGTCTGCGCCGGGCCGGGACGACGAGCCGCCCGGCGGCCTAATACAAATCTTCCGGGCGACCGGTGAGAACTGCTATCTCATATTCTCCAATTTCGGCCTGTTCGGTTGTTACGCTTTCCAGTACGACCACGGCTTCCACTACAACGTCGGCGTCTACTACCCCCCCGAGAAGCATACGGGCCTCTACTCTTGGACCGACGCGCCGACGTTGGCCAACTACCACAACTTCGTGGATACCACCACCACCATACCCATCGAGCTCGAGCTGCCCGGCGACGCTACCAGCATCGCGGTAGAGTATTGGGCCAAGTGGGATATCGAGGAAAAATTCGACGGCGTGGAGCTCGAGATAGCAAAGAAGAGCGAACCCACCAACTGGAAGAACCTGCGGCCCACGAGTACGGTGCTGGGTTCGGGCCAATTAGGGCAGCCGGATACGACCCGTTATTATTACGAAGGCAGGACCCTCGTTTGGAAGTCGGAGAAAGTCGACATCTCGAGTTACAAAGGGTCCCAAGTCCAACTGCAGTTCCACTTCCGGGACGATATGTCCAACCGGGAGTATCATCACGGCATCTACGTCGACGACTTCCGCGTTGTGCGGGACGGCGGCACGAAGATTTACGAAAACGGCTTCGAACACCCCGGGACCGACGATTGGGATACGGACGTAATCCGCGGCGACCAGGTAGTAGATAAATGGGGTTACAGCCAGGCGCTGCCGGCGGAGGTCAATTTCCTCAACAACGGCCAGTTTATGGTGGGCGCGTCGTCCGCGTACGTCGCCGACGCGTTCGAACCGGATTGGGCGGCGACGTCTTTAGGGTGGAATAAGCTCGTGAGTTATTCCAACGCTACGACGCGGGCCCCGGCCATGCCCGAATATCGCGTCGACCAATATATGTACGCCTATCGCGATTACGTTATCGTCGACTGCTACGTGAAGAACGGCAAGCCGGAAGCGCAGGGTGACATCTACGCCGGCGTCCGGATGAACGTCGACATCAGGCATAACGAGCTCGAGCGCGACGACGACGAGCGCGTTACCTACAAGGGTGCGAAAAGGTTGGCCGCGTTTTTCGACGACGGCGAACTCGACCAGCCGATGTGCGGGTTGCTGTACTTACATCCCGAAGACGCGAACCCCAAATCGGTCAATTTTACGAACAACATGGACCAGTGGACGAACGACGGCGCCAACTTCACGGCCATGAGCAACGGCGAGTACGATTACCTCAATACTACTTCGCCGGTCAACCGGTGGGCCGTCGTCGTGGGCCAGGGGCCCCACACGCTTAATATGAGCGAAGTATTCCGCTTCACCTTCGCTATCGTCGGCGGCGACGGCGAGGAAGACCTCTTAAAGAACGCCGACGGCGCTCGAAACACGTACAAGACGCTGCCGGATAAGACACCCGTCAACGTCGCGCCCGCCTCCTTCGGCAGGATAAAGGCGCTGTACCGCTAGCGGAGAAACGCCGCGTAAAAAGGGGCCGCGACGCGGCCCCTTATTTTTTTGCCGCGGCGGGGGGGTCCGGCGGCTCACGCTGCGGCACGTCCCGATTTATGGCCGCCAGCGCCGGCTCCGCCTCCAGCAGCGCCAGGACGTCGTCGAGGCCGAACAGCCTTTTCTTCTCGGCCAACCGGTCGAACAGACGCCGCAGGAGTTCGTAATCGCGCGGCTCGTCCAGCACCAGGCGATAGGATGAGAGGTCCACGCCCGCCCGGGCCGGCGGCGACTGGAAGACGTCGAAGTCTCCCCGGTGGGCGTAGACGTGCGGCGTCACGTGCTCGCGCGACGCGGCGTCGCGGCAGCGCGCGGCCAGCCACGCCAGCAGCTCCGCCGTGAGCACCTCCACGTCGTAGCCGCGGGGGAAGTCGGCCGGCACGTCGTTGTACGAGAAGTCGTAGCCGCCCGCGACGTGGGCCGCGACGACGTCGCCGATTATGCCGGGGTCGATTAGCGGGCAGTCCGCCGTTACGCGTACGTAGTGGTCGGCGGGGAAAGCTTGGGCCGCGGCGGCCAGCCGCCCCAGGACGTCGTCGTCGGCGCCGCGAAAGACGTCGGCTCCCGACGCCCGGGCGCAGGCGTCGACGGCGTCGTCTTCGGCGGCGTCGGTGGTCGCGACCACTATCCGGGCCGCGCCGGCGGCCGCCCGGCACCGTTCGACCACGCGGGCCAGCGCCGGCTCGCCGGCCAGCGGCAAGAGGACCTTGCCGGGGAGGCGGCTCGAGCCGAGCCGAGCCTGGACCAGTACGTTGACCTCGGCCAAATTCGTTTACCGCCGATAGTGGCGCAGGACTTTGTCCACGGCCTTTATAACGTCGGCGACGTCGCGAGCGGTTATGGCGGCGAACAGCGGCAGCGACAGGATGCGTTCGAAGAGCGCCTCCGCCCGGGGGAAGTCGCCCCGCCGGTACCCGTACGTGTCGCGATAATACGAGTGGTAGTGAAGGGGTATGTAGTGGACGTTCACGCCGACGTTCTCGGCGCGCAGCGCCCGGAATACGGCGTCGCGGTCGGCCGTCAACGCCTCGAGGCGGAGTTTCACGACGTACAGGTGGCGGCCGTGCCGCACGTTCGGCGGCGTCGGTATTATTTCCAAGTCGTCGCGGGGGCGGAAGGCGTCGTCGTAGGCCGCGGCCACGGCCTGGCGGCGCGCGTCGTCCACGGCGAACCGCCCGAGCTGCGACAGCGCCAGCGCCGCGTTGAGGTCCGGCATGCGGTAGTTGTAACCCAACCCCGCGACGTCGTAGCGGTAGTCGGCGGTCGGGCCGTGGCGGTCCGCCGCCGACGTGGTCAGGAAATGGTTCCGTAATAACCGCGCCTCGGCGGCGACGGCGTCGTCGTCGGTCGTCACGGCGCCGCCCTCGCCGGCGGCGATTTGTTTGACGGCGTGGAAGGAGTAGCACGCGGCGTGGCCCCGGCCTCCCAGCGGCTCGCCGCGGTACGCCGCGCCCAGCGCGTGAGCGCAATCCTGCACCAACGCCAGGTCGTTCTCCCGGCAAATTTCCTCTAAGGCCGCGACGTCGCACGGCAGGCCGCCGAAGTGTACCGCGGCCAGCGCGCGCGTCTTCGGGCCCACCCTTGCCGCGGCGTCCGCGGCGTCGATGTTCAGGTCGTCGCCGACGTCCGCAATCACGGGCTTCGCTCCCGACGCCGCCGCGGCCGACGCCGTGGCCGCGAACGTGAGCGCCGGGACCACGACCTCGTCGCCGGCGCGCAGCGGGACCGTTTGGTAGGCGATGTGAAGCGCCGCGGTGCAGCTCGAGACCGCCGCCGCGTGCTTCGCGCCGGCGGCCTTCGCGAGTGCGCGCTCGAGCGCGGGTATGGCCGGGCCGGTGGTGAGCCACCCGGATTTCAATACCTTTACGGCCGCGGCCACGTCCTCGTCCGCGAGAACGGGTTTGGAGTAGGGGAGGAATTCCTCCCGCACCGGCGAGCCGCCGTCTATGGCGAGCTTATGAGTAATCATTAGCGTTCATAGTTATTGGTCGCGGAAACGTACGACCGTTACGCCCTCGTTGCCGCCCGGGCCCGGGCCGTACGAGGCGACCGCGTCGTGGGTCCGCAGGAATTGCCGAATACCGTCGCGGAGGCGGCCGGTCCCGTGGCCGTGGATAATTTCGACGCTCGGCATTTGCGCCGCGACCGCGCGGTCGAGGTGCGTCGCGAGCTCGAGGAGCGCTTCCTCCACCGCGTAGCCGATGAGGTTCAGGCTGGGCCGCACGTCTCCTTCTATGGATATCTTCACGCCGCCGGGCTTCGGCCGCCCGGCCGCGGGTACGAGGTCGGCCAGGTCGACCCACGCCTCCACGCCGCCGAATAGGACGCGCGCGCGCCCTTTCGCCGCGTTGACCTCCGCGACCCGGCCTTTGGCCCCCGTGCCCCGCACCGCTACCCACGAGCCTTCCGCGACGTCGGCGCCGGGTTCGACCTTGGCGGCGGCTCGAGCCGCCAGTCGTTCCTTCTCCGCGGCGGCGTCCTTTTCGGCCTGAAGCAGTTTCCGGCGCCCTTCCTCGGCCGCGGCGACGTCGGCCTTTTCGCGCAGCTCGCGGATGATGAGGTTGGCCTGCTGCCTCGCCTCCCGCAATATCTTCGCGGCCTCGCCGTAAGCTTCTTCGCGCCGACGGGCCTCGCTTACCTCGTACCGTCGCTTTTCTTCGTCGAGCGTCGCGAGGTCGGCCTCGTACTCCGTTTTCAGCGCCGCCATCTCGTCCGTCAGGGCGGCGGCCTCCGCCTCGCGTTTCTCGAGGCGCGTGAGCAGCTCGTGCAGGGAAACCTCTTCGTCGCCGAGCGCGGCCAGGACGTCGGTTACGACTTCTCCGGGGAAGGCGAGCCGCTCCAATATGGCCACGGCCTCGCTGGTGCCCGGGCGGCCGGTCTTCAACTCGTACGTCGGTTGGAGGGTGGCGGCGTCGAAGTCCACCGCGGCGTTGACGAAGCCGTCCTCGTCGAGCGCGAACTTTTTCAGCTCGTCGTAATGGGTAGTGCAGGCCACGCGGGCGCCGCGGCCTTTCAGGTGATGGAGGACCGTGGTCGCTATGGCGGCGCCGTACTTGGGCGACGTGCCGACGCCGACCTCGTCCAGCAATACCAGCGAACGCTCGCCCGCCGCCCCCAGGAACCGCCCGACGTTCCTCATATGGGCGGTGAACGTGCTCAGGTTTCCCTCGATGGAAGACTCGTCGCCGATGTCGGCGAAGATGTCGTCGAAGGCGCCGACGGCGCTCCCCTCCGAGGCGGGGACCGGGAGGCCGGCGAGCGCCATCGCTGCCAACAGGCCCGCGGTCTTGAGGGCGACGGTCTTGCCGCCGTTGTTGGGGCCGGAGATGACCATCCCCACGTGGCCGTCGCCCAGCGCGAAGTCGATGGGGACGACCTCTTCCGGCGCCCGCGACGCCAACAGCAGCGGGTGCTTGGCGCCCAGGAGCGATAATACGGGCTCCGGCGCCACGGCCGGCGTCGTGCAGCGATACGCCAGGCCGTAGCCGGCGCGCGCGGCGACGAAGTCCAGCTCGGCCAACAGCTCGACGTCCGACGTGAAGGCGTCCCGCTCGCCGGCGCACCGAGCCGACAGCGCCCGCAGGATGCGCTCCACCTCGGCCTGCTCCGCCGCCGTCAACCCTTCCAGCTCGTTGTTGAGCTCGACCACCGACATCGGCTCGACGAAGGCGGTAACGCCGCTGCCGGAGTGGGCGTGGACGATGCCGCGCACGGCGCCCATGGAGTCGGTGCGGACCGGGAGGACGTAGCGGCCGCCGCGCTGCGTTACGATAGGTTCGCGCAGCGCCCGTTTGGTCTTGGGCGATTTGAGCAGCCGCTCGAGCGCCTCCTGGATCTGGTCGCGCTTGGCGGCCACCTTCTTGCGGAGTTGGGCCAGCCTGGGCGTCGCGTCGTCGCGGACCAGGCCGTCGTCGTCCACCTGGCGCGTTATTTCGTCGGCGAGGTCGCGCAGGGGCTCGAGGGCCGCGGCGTACGCCGCCAGGTTCGGGTAGTCGCCCTCGACGGGGAAAGCTTTTTTCGCGCGCGCCGCGGCCGCCAGGAAGTCGCGGATTTGTATAAGCTCCGCCCCGACCAGGACGCCCTCCAGCTCGAGCCTCTTCAACAGCGGCCTGACGTCCGACAGGCCCGACAGCGGTATATCTTTGCCGGAGGACGCGTGCGCCATCATCTCCGCGGCCTCCGCCAGGCGGCGGGGCGCGGTCGCGGCGTCCGGCGCCATGGCCCGGGCCTGTTCAGCCCCCAGCGGCGAGAAGGCGTACGACGCCACCGCGTCGCGGATGCGGCCGAACTCGAGCGCTTTGAGCGAGCTTTCGTCCATCGGCGAGAGTATATCATATCGGTAAAAGGCCCGCAAACTCGCGTGTGCCAATAATCGGCGCGAAAGCGCGGCGGGGCCCGCCTGCTTTCGTGAAGGAGTTAAATCGGCCGGCTACGTTTGCCGCAAATATTTGATAATGATGGAGTTGCGGGGCGGCGCGGTTTTTTTCACTTGACGCCCGAGGTCATTTTTAATATATTGGCGCCCGTCCGGGGGAGTTGAAGGGACGGGTACGGACGACGGAAACGCAGCCAAGCCCTCGAGGCCCTCAAGACTACGCCGAGGACCGGGGGCCTATGTTTTTAGGTTTATTGCCCGCGTCGCGGGTTTTTTAAAATTAACCAAAGGAGAAAGGGAACCGATGAAAGCGACCAAGCTAGTGCTCCTTACGTTAGCCGTGACGTTACTTGCGACCGTCGCGTGGGCCGAATCGTTCAAGGCCCCGGAGCTTTCGGGCACCGTCTTCGCCTACTACCGGTACGACCTCTCGAGCAAGGACGAGTCGTACCAGGAGGGCGCCAACGAGTTCGACGTCGACCGCGTATACGTTAACGTCAAGGGCGCGGTTATGGAGAAGTTCCACTACCGCGTTACGGCGGACGTGGGGCGGGAAGAAGACATTTATTATACGTACGACCTCGTAATCGACGAGCAGACCCAACAATACAAACTCGTACCGACCAGGCACACGAACAGGGGCCGGTACGACTTCTTCGCCAAGTACGCGTACGTCGACGTACGCGACGTCCTCCCGTACCACAGCATCTACGGCGGCATCGAGAAGACGCCCTGGGTTAGCTACGAGCAGAACGAGCTCTGGGGTTGGCGCGTCCTGCGCAAGGCGGCGGTCAACGACCGCGGGTGGGAACCGTCGTCCGACCTCGGCTTCGGCGTCGGCGGCGAATTCGCCGATGGCCTTATTCAACATCACCTGACGTACACCAACGGCGCCGGTTTCAAGAACCCCGAGGGGGGCCTTTCCGGCAAAGCGGTGGCGTACCGGCTTTCGGTCTTCCCGCTGGCTTCGACGGAGACATTGCCGGGTCTTTCGGTCAACGGCTTCGTTAAGTTGGACAACCTGGGCGAGAAGGTGGCGGACACCGACGCCAAGGACCCGGTGAAGGTTTTCGGCGGCCTGTTGGGCCTCAAGCACGAATACGTAAGTTTCGGCGGCGGCTACTTCATGCGGTCGGAGGGCGAAGACAACGAGGCCGCGGCCACGGTGAAGGTAGACGGCAACCTCATGACGGCGTACGCCACCGGCCACTTCCGCGTAACCGAGGGTATGACCCTCCACCCCCTCGTCCGCTACGACACGTACGAGCCCGATAAGGATACGGCCGACGACGAGCGGACCCTCATCATCGGCGGCATCGGCCTGAAGTTCTTCGACGACAAGCTCGCGCTCATACCCAACTACCAGACGGAATCGTACAAGGTACTAATAGAGGAACCGGGGCAGGAGCCGCGGACGGAAGACAAATCCAACGACTACATCTACCTCCACTGCCAGTGGGATTGGATGTAGTGGCGGCGCAAGGCGGCCTTGCGCGCCGGGCGGCCCGCGGATTTGGGCGAATATATGTCATACCAACCGGCGCCTCGGCCCGGGCTTCTCGGCCCCCAACGGCAAGGGCCCGTACGTCGCCGGAAGCATCCCCCGACTAACCGCGCCGTAGGCCTTAATCTTTTCAACGAGTTACCGGGCGGGCCCGAAGACGAAAACCGTTCGACGCGGAAGCGTTCTTCGTGCCCCGCGTTTCCCCGGCCGCGTAATCGTTTGATATCGAGGGCTTTATCCGAGCGCGCGATTATTTCACTTGACGCCTAAAATCTTTCCTTTATAATGCGCGGCGAGTTCGGCCTGAACCGAGCTAATGACGCGACGACGAACATTAAAACGAGCCTTTAAGGCCCTTATACTTCGAGAAGAAGTGAGGGCCTTTATTTTAATTTTTTTTACCCGCGAGGCGGGTCATTTTTTTAAATAAAATCGGCGCGGCGCCGAAAGGAGTCGTAAATCCTGGAGCGCCAGGCCGCAAAATAAACGCCCCGAACGTGAAATTGAAGAACCGAAGCGAAAAATTAAAGATGCCGCTAGCCGGGTTTTTGACCTGTGCTATACTAAGCGCGGTGCCGTTCGCCTCGGCCGCGTGGCTGGTAGGGGCGCACAGCTGTGCGCCCGTACATGAACGACGGCGCGTTAGCCCTTATCCCCGACTACCAGACGGAACCGTAAAAGGTGTTCGACGAGGCGACGCAGGCCGCCGAGGATAAATACAACGACTACGTCTACCTCCACTGCCGGCGGAATCGGAAGTACGAGGTACGGTCGCGTTAACGCGTCATTTATTCGTTCATTCCATACGAGGAGATTAACGATGAGAAGGTTACGATATATATTAGCGGCGTCGCTGGCCGCGGCGTTGGCGCTATCGTTCGGCGCTTGCAAGAAGGCCGAGGAGGCCGGGACCGGCGAAGGCTTGTCCGGCAAGATACAGGTCAAAGGTTCGGATACGCTCCTTATGGTCAGCCAGCGCTGGGCGGAGGCGTTTATGGACCAGAACCCGGACGCCGTGGTCCAGGTTACGGGCGGCGGCTCGGGCGTCGGCATCAAAGCGCTCATAGAGGGCACCACCGACGTCGCCAACGCCTCGCGTCCCATAAAGGACGAGGAGAGGGAGGAGGCTCGAGCCAAGGGCGTCGAGGTGAACGAGGTCGCCGTGGCCGTCGACGGTATCTGCTTCATCGTCAACGCCGCCAACCCGCTGACGGAGCTCACCGTAGGCCAACTGGGCGACATCTACCGCGGCAAGGCCAAGGACTGGAGCGCGTTCGGCGGCGCCGGCAAGATAATGTGCTACGGCCGCCAGTCCACTTCCGGCACCTACGACTTCGTCAAGAGGCAAGTCCTTGATAAAGACGACTACCGGGCCGACATCCAGGAGATGCAGGGCAACGCCCTTCTCTGCGACTCCGTCGCCCGGGACGCGAACGGTATTGCGTACGTCGGCTACGGCTACGCGGCGAAACGCGACGACGTGAAGATATTGGCGATTAAAAAAGACGACGCCTCTGGGGCCGTCAAGCCGACCTACGAGGCCGTGGGCTCGATGGAATACCCCATCAGCCGCTACCTCTTCTGTTATATTGACGGCAAGCCCGAGGGCGTGACCCGGGCGTTCCTCGCGTTCGCGCTCTCGGACGAGGGTCAGGCCTTGGTCGAAGAGGTGGAGTACGTTCGTCTCCCCGAGGCCAGGCTTGGCGAAAGCCGGGCGGCGGTGGAGTAATCCCCGCGGCGCGTGTTTACGGTACATAGCCGGGGGAAAATGACGTAATATTCCTAAACTCCGCGTTGGTGCCGGGGCGCCCCGGCTGCCCGCCCGGCGAGCCGTTTTCGTTTCGAGTTTCTATTATGGGCCGAAGCTGGACGAGTTATTTGAAATACGCCCTCCCGGCGGCGATGGTTTTGCTGTCGTTCGCCGTCGCGGGCGTGATAGGTTGGCTCCTTTTCTGGGGCGGCCTGGCGGCGCTCGGCGGCCAGCTCGCGAGCCGCGTCGCCGCGCGCCTGATTCCCCAAAAGACGCGGGAAGGTTTCGTCAACGTCGTAATTACGGGCGCCGGGTATTCCGCGATCGTAATTATTGCTTTCATATTCCTTTTCATCTTCAAGGAAGGGGTGGCCGCGTTCCGGGCGGTCCCGGTGGGCGAATTTTTGAAGACGGTCTGGCAGCCGGCGGCGGAGGTCCCGAAGTACGGCATAATCCCGCTGGCGACCGGGACCGTTATGGTCACCGCCGTCGCGACGGTCATCGCGCTCCCGCTGGGGCTGGGGACGGCCATATACCTCTCGGAAGTGGCGGGAGGCCGCGAGCGGGAGATAGTAAAGCCGATCGTCGAGCTTCTGTCGGCCGTTCCCTCCGTCGTTTACGGCCTGCTCGGCATGGTCGTCCTGGGCGACGTTATCCCGCGGATAACGGGGACGCCGTTCCGCCTGAACGCCGTCAACGGCGGCCTGGTGTTGGCCGTAATGCTGACGCCCATGCTCGCCTCGCTGGCCGAGGACGCGCTGTACAGCGTGCCGAGGTCGTACCGGGTGGCGGCCTTCGCGCTGGGCGCGACGAGGTGGGAGACGATACGGCGGACGGTGGTCCCCGCGGCGGCCTCGGGCGTTACGGCCGCGATTCTGTTGTCGGTGGCGCGGACGCTGGGCGAGACGATGGCGGTGCTGCTGGCGACGGGCAACATGGCGGCCTTCACGGTGAACCCGCTCTCGTCGGTGCGCACCATAACGGCGACCGTCGCCATCGAGATGGGCGACGCCGTCTTCGGCGGCGAGCACTACCACGTCCTCTTCGCGTTGGGCGTGGTCTTGTTTTCGATAACTTTCGTCGTAAACCTAACCTCGCAGGTGGTTATGGACCGTTTCGCGCGAAGGTTCAGGGGATAGGCGGATGGCCGGCGCGACAAGAGCGGCCGTCAAACCCGGCTTAACGGCGGGGCGGAAGATAGCGAACGCCGTGATGAAGCAGGTTTTCCGCGGCCTCACGTACCTGGTGGTCGCGGTCTTCGGCGGCATCGTCGCCTACATCGTCGTGCGCGCGCTGCCGGTATTGAGTTTGACGTTCATCACGCAGCCGCCGCGCCACGGGATGCTCGCCGGCGGCGTGTCGACGTGCATCTACGGTACGGTGGCGCTCTTGACGTTGACGTCGGCGTTGGCGGTCCCGTTGGGCGTCGCCGCCGCGGTATACGTGAACGAGTTCATCGGGTGGGGGAAGCGGGCGCGCGTGATACGGGCGGCGGTGAACAACCTCGCCGGCGTCCCCTCCATCGTCTTCGGCCTCTTTGGCCTCGCGTTCTTCGTCGTCTTCCTCAAGATCGGGGCGTCGATTCTGGCGGCGTCGCTCACGCTCGCCGTCGTCGTATTGCCCATCGTCATCGTCTCGACGGAGGAAGCGTTGAAGGCCGTGCCGCGCGATTACCGGCTGGGCTCGGCGGCGCTGGGCGCGACGCGCTGGCAGACCATTTCGCGCGTGACGCTGCCGCAGGCCGTCCCGGGCATAATAACCGGGACCATTTTATCGATAGGCCGGGTGGCCGGCGAGACGGCGCCCATCCTCTTCACCGGCGCCGCGTTCTACCTCCCGCGCTTGCCGGACCATCCCCAAGAGCAGTTTATGGAGCTGTCCTACCACATCTTCGCGATGGCGACGCAGGCCTCGGACATCACGAAGTCGATGCCGATCGCGTTCGCGACGGCGCTGGTCCTCTTGGTGCTGGTTTTCGCCTTCAACCTTGTGGGAATACTTTACCGCGCCAAACTTAGGAGAAAACGGGTATGGTAGGGGAGGTGGTGCGGTACGATGCGTTCTCGTTCTGGTACGGCGATTACCAGGCGCTGTACGACGTCGGCCTCGCCGTCGCGCCCCGCTCCGTTACGGCGATTATCGGCCCCTCGGGGTGCGGCAAGTCCACGCTGATCAAATCCGTAAACCGCATCGCGGAGCTGGAGGCCAACGTCCGGGTCGACGGTAAAATATTCCTGGAGGGCGAGGATATCTACGCGCCGGGGGTGGACCTGGTGTCGCTCCGGCGCCGCGTCGGCATGGTCTTCCAGAAGCCGAACCCCTTCCCGATGTCCATCTTCGACAACGTCGCGTACGGGCCGCGGCTGTTCGGCGTGACGAGGAGGGCGGAGCTCGAGGCGGCGGTGGAGGAATCGCTCAAGCGCGCCGCCCTCTGGCCGGAGGTCCGCGACCGCTTGCGGACTTCCGCGCTGCGCCTTTCCGGCGGCCAGCAGCAGCGCCTGTGCATCGCCCGCTGCCTCGCGGTCCAACCGGAAGTCATCCTTATGGACGAGCCGGCGGCCTCCCTCGACCCGACGTCCACGCAGAAGATCGAGGATTTAATAATTGAACTTAAGAAAAACTATACTATTATAATCGTAACGCACAATATGCAGCAGGCCGCGCGGATCTCGGGCCGGTGCGCGTTCTTGCTCGACGGCCGGCTGGTGGAGGTCAACGAGACGGAGAGGATGTTCACGCGGCCCGATAACGAGCTTACGGAGGATTACATTACGGGCCGCTTCGGCTAAGCCGGAGCGCGTCCTGTGATGGCGAAAACCCGAAGGTAACGTTATGACGCCGGAGAAACACTTCCACGAGGAGCTGGCCGAGGTCAACGACATGCTGCTCGGCATGAGCAGCCTGGTGCTCGAAATATTCGACGACGCCGTCGAGAGCGTGTTGACCGACAACGCCGAGCAGGCGCAGAAGGTTATCGACGAGCGCGGCCGCGTGGACGGCCTGGAGGTCGCCATCGAGGAGCGGTGCCTGGCGCTTATTGCGCTCCACCAGCCGGTGGCGGTGGACCTCCGCATGATCATCACCGCCATCAACATCATCCGCGACCTCGAGCGCATCGACGACATCTCGATAGACATCTGCCAGGACGCGTTGGGCCTTCACGAATTGAAGAAGAAGTCGGACACGCTGTTCGACCTCCCGGCCCTGGCCCACGTCTCGGCTTCCATGGTGCACGACGCCGTCCGTGCGTTCGTAAAGCGGGACCCGGCGTGGGCGCGCCGGGTGTGCGAACGGGACGACGAGGCCGACGAGCTCGAGCGTAAGATATACCGCGACATCATAGCGTACGCCGAAAAGCACCCCGACGAGGTGGCCGGCTGCGTCCACCTCTTGACCATCGCCCGGGCGCTGGAGCGCATCGCCGACCACTCCACGAACATAGGCGAGATGGTAGTCTATTTAATGACGGCCAAGATTATAAAACACCACCACGACGTCGACGTCGAGGAGGGGGGCGGCGCTTAGGCGTCGGCTTTATACGCCAAAAATACGGCCCGTTAAAATTCCTGCGTCATTATGGCGTATTATCCGCTTTACCGAAAGAACGGTTCCCGGCGTTTTTTAGGCCGGCTGCGGCGTCGGCGGGGCGATTTCGGTATCGATTTCGGGAATTAAATGTTATAATGGCGTCTTTAGCAACGTGGCATATATTTTGCTTTAATAAAAAACGGAATAATACGTACGGCGTTTTATCATGACTAACCCTTTGGCATTGGTAGTTGACGACGACGTCGCGGTCAGGAGCGCGTTGTGTGCGTTTCTGGCGCAAGAGGCGGTCGACGCGGAGCAGGCGGCGGACGGCGTAAAGGGCCTGGACCTGGTCAAGGCCGCGGACGCCGATTTGGCGTTTTTGGACCTCCAGTTGCCGCTGCTCGACGGCCTGTCTTTGCTCAAGATCGCCAAGGAGCTCCGGCCGTCGCTGGCGGTCATTATGATGAGCGGCCTGGCGTCGTCGTCGGATATTATTTCGGCTATGGAACACGGGGCCTACGCCTTCGTAAAGAAGCCGTGGGACCTGGAGCGTTTGGAAAAGATCGTACGGGAAATTTTAACTAAGGATTTACCCCAAGGATACCGTGCCATACGGCTCTCGACGGCGGCCGCCGACGGCCGGGGGGAGCCGGGCGCGGAAGAGAAAGGAGGGGAGAAGAATATGGCGATCGTGAGGTGGAGCCCGTTCAGGGATTTGGTAGGGATCCAGCAAGAGGTTAACCGCATCTTTGACGACCTGATGACGCGCCGCGCCGAGACGGGCGCCGAAGGCGCTATGTGGATCCCGGCGGTGGACGTCGCCGAGACCGAGGACGCCGTCAGCGTCAAGGTCGAGGTGCCGGGCGTGAAGAAGGAAGATATCAAGATATCGGTGACCAACAACGTGCTGACCGTACGCGGCGAGAAGAAAATGGAGAAAGAGACGTCGGAGGAGAACTACCACCGCATCGAGCGCGTGTACGGCAGTTTCGTCCGTTCTTTGGAACTGCCGACGGTGGTGCAGGCGGACAAAGTTAAGGCTTCTTTCAAGGACGGCGTCCTTTCCATCGTCCTTCCCAAGAGCGAGGAGGTTAAGCCGAAGGAAATCGCCATCGAGGGCGATTAACGCCGCCCGGAAAGACGCGGCGTGCCGCGCGGCGGCGTTCGGCGGGCGCCAACGCGCAAATTAATGATACGACTGTAAAGTTAACGTGAAATCGATTCGGCAATTGTTCTTTGGCTTTTCTATTTAGTCGAATTTTAAAAGAAGGAGTTTATGGTGAACGAGATAAACGACGACGGCATCGGCATTTTTATCGATTACGAGTACGTGTTCATTACACTCGAGAGATTGTACGGCGTGCCGATGGACCTGGAAGTAGTAGTGGAAGGTATCCACGGTAAAGTTAAGCCGTTCGGGAAGATAATACTGGAGAGGGCATACGCGCCCTGGAGCAATTTCGTCGAAGGTTTGGCCCAATTGAGTAAATGGCGGGTTGAAACCGTAAATATTAGCTCCAAGCAAGTCGACAAGACCGACGTGAAAACGGGACAACGGTGCGCCGTCCTGCAGAACAACGCCGATATCTACATCGCGTGGGACGTAGCCCAATTGATCTATACCAACCAAAACATTCAGAAGTACGCCCTCGTCACCGGCGACGGCGACTTCACCGAGATCGTCAAGCGGGCCCAGCAGAACGGCAAGCGCGTAATCGTTATGGGCTTCGAGCGCAACACCTCCGACTTCCTCCGCACGCAGGCCGACCAGTTCATCTCGATGGACGACCTGGCGAGCGCCAACGAGACGGCCATCTCCGAGCGCATCGTGGACCTGGGCCTCGACATGGAGCAGCGGCTCGATTACGTCGGCTACAAGTTGCTTATCGACATCCTGAGCCGCGAGAATCCCCAGGTTAATTTCCGCGAGCTGGTGCACCGCATCATTACGGACGGCGTCTTCCTGACGGAGCGCCGGCCGGACCCGGCCTCCATCAAGGGCGAGGTATTCGTCATAATCCCCAACCGCCAACACCCCCTGGTGCGGGAGCGCCTGAAGGCGCGCGGCGTTGACCCCGATACCGTCCCCGAAACGCGGCGGACGGTGGAACCGCCCATCGCCTCGCCCCCGGCCGAGGACCACAGCGACCCCAACTTCGTCGGCGGCGTGGAAGCCTACGAGAAGATGAAGTTCGAAGAGGCCGCGGACCGATTCAAAAAGTACCTCGACGTCTACCCGCGGGACTTCGCGGCGTACGTGATGGCGATTAAAGCCCTCATCGAGCTGAACCGCCCCGGCGAGCTGCGCGATATGTGCCTGCGCGCCCGGGGCCTGGGGAACTACGACCTCTTGAGCCAGCGCTTCCCGGAGTGGGCCCGGTTCATCGACAATAAGGTGGCGGGCGAGGCCGCGCGTGACGAAATCCGGGAGGAGAACGCGCCTACCGGTATCGAGGGCACGCCGCCGCAATAACGTGCACGCGCCGTCGCGGCTCGAAGCTTCCGTAGTCGAAGCCACATACTGCGCTGAGGAGATACAATGGCCAAAATAATCGGTATCGATTTGGGGACCACCAACTCGTGCGTGGCCGTGATGGAGGGCGGCGAGCCGGTCGTCATTCCCAACGCCGAAGGCTCGCGTACCACCCCCTCGGTGGTGGCGTTCCTGAAGGACGGCAAGAGGGCCGTGGGCGGCGTCGCCAAGCGGCAGGCCATAGCCAACCCCGAGAATACCGTCTACTCCATCAAGCGCTTTATGGGGCGTCGCTTCTCGGAAGTCCCCGAGGAGATTAAAACCATTTCCTTTAAAGTGGTCGAGGTGGCCAACGGCGATTGCCGCGTCCAGATAGGCGACAAGCAGTACTCGCCGCCGGAAATAAGCGCCATGGTCCTCCAGAAGATGCGGGAGACGGCGGAGGACTACCTGGGCGAACGCATCAACAAGGCCGTGGTTACGGTGCCGGCCTACTTCAACGACTCCCAGCGCCAGGCCACCAAGGACGCCGGCAAGATAGCGGGGCTGGAGGTGGAGCGCATCATCAACGAGCCCACCGCGGCGGCCCTCGCCTACGGCCTGGATAAAAAGGCCAACGAGAAAATCGCCGTCTTCGACCTCGGCGGCGGCACCTTCGACATCTCCATCCTCGAAATCGGCGAGGAGGGCGTCTTCCAGGTCCTGGCCACCAACGGCGATACCCACCTCGGCGGCGACGACTTCGACGAGCGCATTATCAACTGGCTCGCCGGCGAGTTCAAGAACGACACCGGCATCGACTTGCGCCAGGATAAGATGGCGCTGCAGCGGCTCAAGGAGGCCGCGGAGAAGGCCAAGTGCGACCTCTCCTCCCTCACCGAAACCCCCATTAACTTGATGTACGTCACCGCGGACGCCACCGGCCCCAAACACCTCGAGAAGGTGCTCACCCGCGCCAAGCTCGAGGAACTGGTGAGCGACCTGGTGGAGAGGACCGTCGGGCCGTGCCAGCAGGCCCTCAAGGACGCGGGCCTTGCGCCGGGCGAAGTCGACGAGGTCATCCTGGTCGGCGGCCAGACGCGCATGCCCGCGGTACAGAACAAGGTACGGCAGCTGTTCGGCAAGGAACCCAACAAGTCGGTGAACCCCGACGAGGTGGTGGCCGTCGGCGCCGCCATTCAGGCCGCCATCCTGACCGGCGAAGTCAAGGACATCCTCCTGCTCGACGTTACGCCCCTCTCGCTCGGCATCGAGACGCTGGGCGGCGTGACCACCAGGCTCATCGAGCGCAACACGACCATCCCCACCCGCAAGAGCCAGATATTCACCACCGCCGACGACAACCAGACCACGGTCGAAATTCACGTCCTGCAGGGCGAACGCGAGATGGCCGCCTACAACCGGACCATAGGCCGCTTCCACCTGGAGGGTCTTCCGCCCGCGTCGCGCGGCGTCCCCCAAATCGAGGTAACCTTCGACATCGACGCCAACGGCATTCTGAACGTCTCGGCCAAGGACATGGCTACCGGCAAGGAGCAGCGCATTACCATCACCGCCTCCAGCGGCCTATCCGACGACGAGATCGACGGCATGGTCACCGAAGCCAAGGACCACGAGGCGGAGGACAAGAAGATGCGCGAGGAGGCCGAAATAAAGAACCGCGCCGACTCCGCCGTCTACCAGTCCGAGAAGCTGCTCAAGGAGCTCGGCGACAAGGTCACCGCGGAGGAGAAGAATAAAATAGACGGCGCCATCCGACGCCTCAAGGACGCCCGCGAGAAGGGCGACGCGGGCGAGATACGGTCCGCGACCGAGGGGTTGGAGGCGGCGCTTAACGAGATGTCCACGCGCCTATACCAGCAGGCCGGCGCGGGCGCTCAGCAGCCGCCCCCGGGCGGCGCCGGCGCCCAACCGCCGCCAGGCGGCGAGGCGGCCCCCGAGGGCGACGTAGTGGACGCCGATTACGAAATAGTTGAGGACGAGGGGGAGAGCCAAAAATAAAATAGAGAGGCTACTTCGCCTCTCGGCCTCACTTAACACCGCCGGCTCGGCTCGTGGAAATTTCCCTTGCCCGGGCCGGCTTTTTTTCGTCTTGACGCGGCGCGGTTCGTTGCGATAGAATTGTACGAGAGGGGAGAGGATGTCATGAAAAATATAATAGTAACGGCCGTCGCCGCCGTTAGCTTCGCCGCGGCGGCGAACGCGTTGCCCGCTGACCTCGTCGTAATTTCGGACAAGGAAGTCCGGCCCGACGAGGCGGCGGGATTTTATTATTTGGGCGCTTGCGCCGGCGGATATTTGTACAACGGCTCGAGCGCGGCGGTAGGCCGCGCGGCGCCGTACCGCGTCCTCGACCGCGACGCCCAGGCCAAGGATTACTATATCGTCTGGGCGCCGGAATGGGTCAACGTAAAGGCCGAGGCGTTCGCGCACCTGGGGACGTCGGTTCGCCTTTCGGAAAATGAGATATTAGTGGGCCTCGAGCGCGGCCTGGGCCCGGGCGCGTTGCGCGCCGTCGAGCACCGCATCGAATTAATAAAACTCGCGCCGGTGACGCCGGTCGATTGGCGCGTTGACGCCGAGGCGCCGCCGACGAAGAAGGACCGCCGTATCGAAGCGGCGATAAACTCGATCACGGCGGAGGAGTACGCGGGGTATATCCTTAAATTACAAAATTTCAAGACCAGGCATAACGATTCGCCCGGTTTCGACTGCGCCAGGGATTACTTACGGAATTTTTTCGCGTTACAGAACCTGGACGGGTCGTTATTCGGTTTTCAGTGCGGCTGGTTGTCCCGGTTGCATTACCCTGACGCTACGGGGGCAATGTACGCGGATTCTACCATGGATCCTATAAAACGGAGCCGCGACCACGGCGCTACCTGGGACACGATATCTCCGGTGGGCGTGGACCGGAACGTTTGCTCCTTTTGGCTGGACGGCGGGACCGGTTTCGTGGCCGGTATTAGGGGCGTGTTGGTTAAGACCACTAACGGCGGCGTTACGTGGGAAACTCACGCTTTTACCAAAACGCCGGGGGAATATGAGGAATACCGCGTTACCGACATTTACTTCGTTACGCCGGAGACGGGCTGGATAGGCGGCCAGTTCCGCAGCGGTACCCCGCCGACTTGGGAGCGGAGTTTCTTTATGAAGACCGAGGACGGCGGCCGCTCATGGGTAGACCAAAGGCCGGCCCCGCTTTTTTACCCGGAGTTTATTTCTTTTTTTGACGAACGGCACGGATGGGCGTCCGGGTACGGCGGTACTTATTATACGAATAACGGCGGGGAGACGTGGAGGACCGTAAACCCCGGCCGGGAAGTTACGGATATCGCTGCGACGGGTCCAACGGAGGCGTGGGCTACTAATGGGTCAAATGAGTTACTACGTACGGTAGATGGCGTGACTTGGGAAACAGCCGACCCGCGTATCCAGGGCGATTTTTCGTGCTTGGAGTTCCCGGACGAAAAGCACGGTTATGCTGCGGGGAGTAAATTAATCGCTACAAATAACGGCGGCGCGAGTTGGCGGGAGGTGAGTAGCGCTCCGGCGGGCCAAGTGGACTATTTGGCGTTCCCCGGCCGGCACCGGGGCCTACTTGCCATTTCGCGGGAGATCTACCGCACCGATGACGGCGGCGCTACTTTCGCGGATATAACAGAGAACGTCGAATTCGAAGCGGAGAACGTTATAGGCGAACGCCGCGGTTGCGAAGTCCCTGACGAAATCGTAATAATCTGCGGCCACTTCGATTCGACGGCTAAATATGATTCGATATGGAACGCACCCGGCGCGGAGGACAACGGTTCCGGGGCGGCCTGCGTCATGGCCGCGGCCCGGGCGTTCCGCAATACGTCTTTCGAACGCACCGTCCGTTTTATCGCCTTCGGTGGCGAGGAAGCGGGTTGTTTAGGCAGCGAGGCATACGCGAGCGACTGCGCCGCGAAGGGCGAGAAGATAATCGCCGTCCTCAACGCCGATATGGTCTCCTACGACGAAGAGGGCGGTGCGCGGGACGATTACGTCGCAGGTGGTAACGATTGGTTGTTCGATTACTTGAACGGCGTCGGGGCGCTGTACGGTAATAACTTGATATACGAAAGCGGGGGTTGCGGCAGCGACCACCTGTCGTTTTGGGAAGTAGGCTACGCGGCCTTGGGTGTCAGCGAGGGGAGTAAAGGTCCGGGCGGCTCTATCGATTACCCTTATTACCATACGACCGAAGATACGTTAGATAAAATCCAACCCGAGTTCGGCGCGCGGTGCGCGCGCGACCTCGCAGCCACGCTGGCGCACTTGGCGGGCGTGGCCGGGACCTTCCCCGACCCGCCGCCGCCGGAAACCCTGGTGGCCAAGTTTACCCGCCCCTTCGCCGTCTATCCGAACCCCTACTGCTACGCGACGTCCGCGGGCGGCGTGTGCTTCGTCGGCGTCAAGTCGCCGGCGACGGTGGAGATATACGACCTCGCGGGCCGGCGCGTAGGCCGGGGGGAGGTGGCCGCGGGCCGCGACGCGTGGGTGTGGAACGCCGCGGGGGGCGGGCGCGCGCCCGGCGTGTACCTATACCGCGTC
>DATKVX010000101.1 GCA_035529855.1 bacterium | reverse complement strand
TTGCCGCCTATATAGTTTAAAAACGCCCTCATAATAAAAGTGGCCTAGCGCGTACCGATTACGTATGCGGAGTAAAGTGCAGTCTCGTTCCGGTTGCGTTGAGCGGCCGTGGCCTTCGAGGTGAAGCCGTGGCGGGAGGCGAGGCGCTCGACGAAACGGGCCTGAAACTCTTCGAAATGCCCGGCGAGGCCGGCCGGGGGTCGGCGGGTCTCGTCAGGGCCCGCGAGGTAGTATCGGTACAGGTTCATCGGCGCGCGGCGCCTGGCCGCGAGTAGGCCGCCGTCGGTCATCAACAGGAGGAACGGGTCGGACACTTTGCCCTTAACGGCTCCGAAGAGCTTGATCGCGACTTCGCCCGGCGAGCCGAAAGCGTCGAAGTCGACGGCGGAGAAGTCGAGGTGGTTCGGCAAGTCCTCGGCGATAAAATCGGCGTTCGCTTTATTGTAATAACGAACGTTGGCGAAGCGGCCGAGGCGCCGCAGGAGGCGCCGAAAGTGCTCCGCGTTCTTCTCAACGACGACGACCCCGCGATAAACCGGCGCGTAGACGCGGGAGGTGAGGTAACCGACGCCGGCGTATAATTCGATAATTTTGGCTCGCCGGCGGTCGTGCGCCAGCGCATCCCGCCGGAAGGCGAACTTCTCGGGGTTGATGGCGTCGACGTCGCCTTCCAGGGAAAGGGCTCCTTGATATTCGGGCTCGTTTAACATAGACTAACCTCCCGAGGTGAGGTGCGCGTAGCGTGACGGCGGAAATAATAGAGAGGCCGCGGCGGTCGAAGTTCATTCGGTATTTCGATAAAACGCCGCCCGGAATCGTCTGCCCGCATTTTTACATCCTGGCGCACGGGAACGGTTGCGTCTTCCGGTGCGCATATTGCTACCTCCAGCTCACCTTCCGCGGCAAGGTCCACCAGACGATCTTCACGAATACCGACGACATGCTCCGCGAGGTGGACCAATTCCTCACCCGCGAGGAACCCTCGGTCCTCAACGCCGGCGAACTCTCCGACGCGTTAGCGGTCGACGACCGCACCGGCCTTACAAAGGAGCTCGTCCCCCGCTTCGCCTCGCAGGACCGGCACCTGCTCGTGCTGCTGACGAAATCCACCAACGTCGATAACCTGTTGCCGCTCGAGCACACCGGCCGTACCGTCGTATCCTTTTCCGTCAACGCCTCCGACGTAGCCGCGGAATACGAAATCGGTTCGCCCTCTCCCCGCGAGCGGGTGGACGCGGCGAGCCGGGCCGCGGCGGCCGGATACCGGGTCCGCTTCCGGGTCGACCCCATAATCCCCATCCCGGGGTGGGAGAACTCGTACCGTTCGTTGCTCGAGCATATACTGGAAGTAGCCCCTCCCGAGCGCATCACGTTCGGCTCGCTGCGTTATTTCCCCAACGTCAAGACGTACGCCCGCAAGTTAGGGCGGGAGACTTCGGTCTTCGACTACGCCTCCGAACGTACCCCCGCCGACGGCCGGCGGCGAATTCCAACGGCGCGACGGTTGCACATCTATAAATATTTAATAGGCCTGGTGCCCGCCGGGATGGACTTCGGCCTGTGCAAAGAGACGGAAGCGTGCCACCGCGCGCTGGGGATAACCGACGTCGTTTGCAACTGCACGCTTTAAGCCCTTACGGGAAATGCACGACGACGTCGCCGGGGACGCGGTTCTCCACCGCGAACGAGAAGCCGAAGGACCCCGGCTCCGCGGCGGGCGACTCGGCCGCCAGCGGGCCGGTGCGGCGGCAGCGCTCCGCGGCCAGGACGAGTTCGCGTTCGTACAGGCCGTCGTCGCCGTCGTACAACCTCAAAGTGGCGAGCAGCTTGAACGCGCCGGGCGCGCTGAACGGACTCACGACGACCGTTTTGCCGCCGGCGGCGTCGGAATAAAAGTAGTCCACGTAGACGTAGAGGTCGGCGCGGGCGGCGTGGAACGTCAGCGCCGTCCCGTCGACGGCGTACTCGTCCGGGCCGGGGATACCGTCCACGCGCCGCAGCCGCCGGTTGTCGTCGCCGATTACTATTTCCGAAAGGGGTACGACCGTCGTCTCGACCAGTTCCACCTCGTACGGCGGCTCCGCCGGGACCTGGTGCGGCTCCGCCTCGGCCCGGGCCACCGTGCCGGCCGAGAGGGCGTCGCCGGTGACCGCGGCCAGCAGCTCGGCGTTCAGGTCGTACCAGGCTATTTTGCCGGTTATGGCGGCGTCGTTGGGCAAGACGAAACCCGCCGGCGACGGCAGCGCCACCGCCAGGCCGAAGTCTATTTCCACGTCGCCGTAGTCGGGGAAGTTCTCGCCCCGCTCGGCGTCTATTACCAAACCTTTTCCTATTAGTTTCATACGCAACTCCCGCGTGCGCGCCCTTAGCGGCGCGCGGCCAGCCGCACGCGCCATTCGGTGCGCCCCGCTCGGACGCGCCGCCGTCGGAACGCGCGGCCTTTCTCCCGTGTTAAATAATCGGTGCGTAAATATTCCGTCTCGAGGCCGAGCGAGCCGGCGCCGGCCGAAGGCGCTTCTGCGGCGAACAAGGCCGCCTCGAGCCGCTGCGCCAGCGCCGTCGCGGCCTCCTCCGCCTCGGACCCGTCGCCGTCGACGTAGGTCCAGATGCGGAGAGTTACTACGACGCGGCCGTAGTCCGCCGCCGCGGCCTCGACACCGGACGACGCGGCCTCGACGCAGAACGTGCCGCCGGCGCCGAACGCCGGGATGTGCTCCGGGTCGGCCGGGTACACGACCGCGCCGTCGAGCTCGCGCTCGATTAGCGCGCGGACCCGCTCTTTGACCTCTCGTACGTAGTTCGTCGCGTCGCGCCGCACCCTACTTCACCGCGTTCCGGATTAACACGCGGACGACGTCGTCGGCGGGTATTTCGACGAGCGTCCCGGCCGGGACCTCGTTCGCGGCGGACAAGGCCACCGTGTTGTCGTCGACGACGTACGCCGGCGCGCCCAGGTCCGCCAGCCGGGGCGAGCGCATCGCGACGCGGAACGAGCCGTCCTTCCATACCCGCGCGGAGACGTCGCCGTCTTCGCCCGCGGCGTTGTCGCCGCGCTCGTACGCGACGCCGACGAACGTCAGGCCGGCCTCGTCCGCCGCCGGAACCGCGTACCCCACGGCGTTCAGGCACACCAGCGCCCCCTTGTATATCACCGTGCGCGCGGCCACCTTGTACGCGACCAGGATGCCGTCCTTACGCTCGGCGTCGTGATTTGCCGTCAACGCTGCCAATTCCGCACCTCCTGATTTCGGTCAAACTGCGACCGGTAAGATTCCCTCAGAGCAATAAAAAAGGCCCGGTTCAAAACCGGGCCCGATTTTCTCGGCGCCGAATTTTTTACGTCACGTCAAGGGGTGAACCTTATCGACGCGACCAAAGACTCGAAATCTTCTTCCACCAAAGGCCACTCGCGCTCGAGGCTCTCCGCGGAGCAGAAGTACACGATGGTCCCGTTCGCGATGGCGTACACCACGGTATGATGGTAGCCGAGCTCGTCGAAAATGGTGAACTCGAGCCGGGCCGCGCGGCCGAAGCTGAAGTGTTTATCGCCGAGCGAGACCCGGTCGTAATTCGGCTTCGTAACCTTATAGGTGTTTTTCTCGTTCTTCTCCAACAGGCCTTTCAGGAATTTGTAATCGACTTTGAAACCGTAAATGTCGTAGTCGGCGTAACTTATAGTTATACGGCCGTTGAGTTTTTTGTTCTCGAGGCTGGCGGCGACGAGCGTCGTGAAGGCCGTGTTTACGGTCCAATTGCCGCTCGGGACCTCGAACGCCACCTTCGCCCCGCGGCAAATGACTTCTTCCGCGGCGACGGCGGCCGCGGCGGCGCAGAGGGCCGCGACGCATAAAAAAGTTGTCGTTTTATTCATAATAAATTCTCCTGTGGGTTCGTTGTCCCGCTCGCCCTACTATACTTTAAACAGTTCCCGCGGTCAACTAAATTACTGCTTAAAATCCCGGCACGGTATATAAATATTCTATTTCGACGCGCCTGCCGTATCGTAATCGCGGCGGGGGCGGACTCGACCGATATTAACACAAAGCCGAGATATGTCAAGCACCCGGAAAACCTATTTTTAGGCGCCGCACGCCGGGTTCGATTTCCCCGGCATTCCCGTATCCCGGTCCGTATATGAAAAAAGGCCCCGTACCGGGGCCCGTTTATTCCAATTACAAAATAAAACCGCTATCGGACCGTTTCCTTCAATCCTTTCCCGGCCTTGAACTTGACCGAACGCTTCTCCGGGATGTATATCGTTTCGCCCGTTTTCGGGTTCCGACCCATCCGACCTTTGTTAGTACGTACTTCGAACGTCCCGAACGAAACTATCGAAACCCGCTCGCCCTTTTGGAGGCTGTCCTGGATAGTGTCGAACACCATGGATACGACGTCGTCCGCCCGGCTCTTGGGCATGCCGGCCTTCTGCGCCACCGCTTGGGCGATATCCGATTTGCTTACCGCCATTTCACGACCTCCTTTCTTAAAAGTCTCCGATCGACGCTAACACACCGCGCCCGCCGTGTCAATCGAAAAAAGCATACCATACATAGGTTTTTTTACGACTAATTTTCCCGGTCAATCCTCCTCGCCGGGGGAGAGCCGCTCGTCGGCCATCGCGCGCCACTCGGGAAGGGCGTCGGGGGCATCCCGCACTTTCCGCCACTCGGCCGCGGCTCGAGCCGGGTCGACTTCGTCCAGCGTCAGCGCCAGGTTCAGGTGGGCGAGCGTATTCGCCGGCTCGACGACGAGGGCCCGGGCCAACGCCGCCGCGGCCTCCTCGTAGTCGCCGGCCTCCCGCAGCGCGGAACCCCAATATATGTACGGCTCCGCTTTATCGGGCGCCAGCGACGCCGCGACCTCCAGCTCGGTTGCGGCCTCCTCGTACTTCTTCGCCCGGGCCAGCGTTACGCCGAGGTTAAATCTAAAATCGTAGTTTTGGGGCTCGAGCGCGGCCGCCTTGCGGTACGCCTCCGCGGCCTCGCCGTACCGGCCCAACTTGTTGAGGTTGTTGCCCAGGCCCAGGTACGCCTCCGCGAGGCGGGGCGCGAGCTCGATTACGGCGCGGTACTCGTCCGCCGCGCCCTCGTAGTTGCCGGCCGCCTCGCGTAATTCGGCCATACCGGTGTGCTTGGCTATGCTCTGTTTGCGGCGGTGCTCTTCGCCGCCGATGAGCCGGTAACAGCCGCTCGCGGCCACAACGGCCCCGCACGCCAGTATTTTTACGGCTACCTGCTTAAAATTCACGGCGTCGCCTCTCGGTTTTTTCCCTCGAGCAGGCGCTCGAGCCGCTCGCGCGCCTCCGCGGCGCGACGCTTCTCGCCCGGGACGCCCTCGGCTAACGCCAGGTACCGGCGCCACTGCTCCGGCGCCCGGGACGGTTCCGAACGCTCGCGCGCCACCGCCAGGTTGTAGTTGAAATCCAGGTCGGACGGCTCGAGCGCCGTCGCCCGCTCGAAAGCCTCCGCGGCCCACGTCGCCAGGTCCGCCTCCAGGTAGAGCTCGCCGATTTGATTGTGCACGTCGGCGGCGTCTTCCAGCCTGGCGGCCGCTTCGTAGAAATCCGCCAGCGCCGCGCCCGGCCGCCCCATCTCGCGTTCTATCCGGCCCAACGCCGCATAGGCGCGGCCCGCCTCGTCCCCCTTGAGCTCCGCAGCTTTCCTCAAGAGCGGCGTCGCTTTGTCGTATCGGCGCCACCCCTCGTACGCCAGGCCCATACCCTCCGCGACGTCCCCTTCGTCGTAGCCGAGCTCGAACGCGCGCTTGTAAAGCCCCACCGCCAGGTCGTATTTCTTCAACTCGAAATATACGCGCCCCGATTGGTAGAAAAAGCGGCTCTCCAGCGGCTCGAGCCGCGTACCCTGGTTGAAGGCCGCGGCGGCATCCGCGTAGTCGCCGGCGTAATAATTCGCGAGGCCCAGGCCGTAATAGGCGTCGGCGCCGGCCGGCGCCACCTCCAACAGGCGCTGCCAAAAGAACGCCGCCCGGCGGAAATCCCCCCGGCGGTGGTACAGGACGGCGAGGTTGTGGAGCGCGGCGACGCTGCGGGGGTCCTCGGTCAATACCTTCAGGTACGCCTCCTCGGCCTCCGCCGGTCGCCCCGCGGCGGCCAGGGTGACGCCGAGATTAAACCAGGCCGCGGCGTCGTCCGGGTAAAATTCCAAATAGCGACGGTATCGCGCCTCGGCGTCCTCGAGCCGCCTCTCGTCGTGGTAGAGTAAGCCCAAAAAGAAATAAGTCTCCGGGTACGCCGGCCCCGCCGCCGCCTCGTAATGCTCGGCCGCTTTGCCCCTTAAGCCCCGCGATTGGTATATTCTTCCTAAATAATAATGCGCCCGGCCGTCGTCGGGGCGCGCCATTAAAGTCTCGAAGAAAGCCAGCTCCGCCGCCACGTAGTCGGCCGCCCAGAACGAGGCCTCGGCCTCCAGCATCTTCGCCTCCACGAGGGCCTCGTCGTCGGGCGGCGCGGCGCCGGCGCAAGCCGCGGCGGCGCAGATAGCGATAAACGTCCGGCTCAGCCGCCTAGCCGCGATAACCCTCCCGCGCCAACGCGGCGTGTCGCCGCTGGGCATCTTTTAATTTTTCCATCGTTATGCCGGCGTTCGTCTTGGACATCTCTAATAATTCCCGGTACAACGCCGCCGCTTTACCCTTGTCGAAGTTTTCGTAGACCAGGGCCAGGTCGTACCGGATATTCATGGAATAGGGCGCCGCCTCGAGGGCCCGCTCGTAGTATCGAACCGCGGCGGCGTAATCGCCCGCCGCGACCTCGTTGGCGGCCGCGCCCTTTAGGATATCCAGGTCCGCCGGCCTCCATTTCAGCGCCGCCTCGTACTCCCGTCGCGCGCCTTCGTAGTCGGCCCCCTCCGTCAATTCCAGCGCCCGGACGAAATAGGGCGCCGCCCGGAGCCGGCCGCGGTGGTCGCGCGCTTGAGCCGACCATTCCTCCTGAGACGGCTCGGCCGCCGCCACCTCGAGGTATTCCTCCCACGCCGCGAGCGCCTTCTGCTCGTCTACGTACTCGTACGCCAGCGCGAGGTTGAAATACGCGCCCCACAGGGTGGGGTCTTTATCGATGGCGGTCTTGTAGAACGCGATCGCCTGGTCGTATTCGCCCGAGGCCTGCGCGGCGTCGCCCCATACCAGCCTCTTGCGCGCAACCTCCTCCGGCGACTTGCGCCGCGCGACAATTATACCGGCCGCGACGAGGACCGCGAGCAATATCGACCAGTACATCCACCGGCCTTTGCCGAACGCGAGCTCGAGGCCCATCTAAGCCGCCTCCGGGCGGTCGTGGCCGCGTATTACGTCCGGAAGCTCGCCCAGGTTTCGTATCGCGTAATCCGGCCGCGCCGCGGCGAAATGCTTAACCCCGCCGGGTCGCCGGTTGGCCCAACCTTGCAATATCCGCGCCGAAACCATGCCGGCGAGGTTGGCGCCGATTACGTCCTTCGTCCGGTCGCCGACGTACATCACGGCCGCCGCCGGAGCGTTCGCCGCGGCGAGCGCGTCCTCGAACATCGCCAGGCTGGGTTTGCCTTTGAACACCGGGTAATCCTCGGATATGAAGGCGGGGCCGATGAATCGCGCCAGGCCGGCTTGCTCGAGCTTCGCGCGTTGCTCCTCGAGCCGGCCGTCCGATATTACGCCCCGGCCTATGCCCTCTTCCGCGAGCCACTCCAAAACCGGCTTGGCGTCCGGGAAAGGCGCTATTTCGCTGGTCAGTCGCGTGAATATCGCCGTCCCGCGCGCGGCCAGTTCTTGTCTCAGGTCCGCGTCCACGCCCGCCTCGTACAGCCACGCGGCCAGGTATTCGTCCGGCATCGTCGAGCCGAAGGTACCGATTAACTCTTCCTCGACGGCCTCGGACGGCGGCGCGCAACCCGCGTCGACGACCGCCGGCCTTATCTCGGCCAGCGCCGCGGCGTACGCGTCGACCACCGCGTTCGTCGTGTCTATCAACGTGTCGTCCAGGTCGAAATATACGAAAGCTATGGGCAAACGATCACCTCGGCGTAAAATTTATATCACATTCGGCGCCGGCGTCACAACTTTTTCGCCCGGCGCAACCCGGCCAGAACCGCTTCGCCGCGAGGCGTGGGGCCCGCGGGGCCGACAACGCGCTCGAGCCCTTCCGCAACCCAACGCAACGCCTCGTCGTCCGGCCGCGGCCCCCCCGCCAACCAGGCGAGCTCCGCTACGCTGCGCGGGTCGCTTACGTCTTTGACCGCGGCGTAGAACTTGGGGTAAAGCTCGGCCTCCAGCGTCGACGCGGCCTCCGCCCACGGCCCGGCCGCCCGTACGTACAGCGCGCTCTTGTCCTCGGTGCCGGAGTTGCGGCAGAAGACGCCCAACGCTTGCCGGCCGCCGTCGTAGCCGGCCCGGTATAATAAATCCGGCTCCTCGGGGAAATCGAGCCGTTCCAGCGCGAGCGCCGGCGCGTGCTTCTTCAGCGCGGCCTTTATCTCTTCGTCCATAAACTCGTACGCCGCGCCGCCCCGAAGGAGCTGCCCCTTGTGCGTGAAGAAGACGTAGTTGTTGCCCTTGTAACCGCGCTCGAACGGCGCCCGCAGCCGGCCGTATAATTCGCCCGGGCCGAGTTTTTTCCGCAGCGTCGCTATTGCGGCGAGCGTGTTCAACGCCGACTTCAGGCCATCGCCGGCGGCGAACGGCACGACGGCGCCGTCGCCGCGCACGAGCTCGCCGAAGGTTATGGCGTGGCCGGTCTCCTCGCAGCCTACGCCGTACGGGATTTCCCGGGCGAGCGGCGAATCGCCGCCCCCCGCCAACAGCGGCTCGAGCGCCGCCGAGAACGAAGACGCGCCTTCGCCGACCTCCGCGGCCCCCGAAGCCAGCCGCCACGCCTCGGTCAATATCCACTTGTCGCCGACGGGTTTCAGGACGTCGTCGAAACCGAGCGAGGCCGCGGCGCCCGCCACCGCCAGGTCGCTCTCCACGGTGTTTATGAAGGCCCGGCCGCCGGCGCCGCCGCGGCGCCGGGCCAGCTCCGCCGCTTGTAATATCGCGACCTCGTCGCCGCTCAACACGACGAATTCGCCGGCGGTAGGGTCGTATACGACGAGGAAGAGGCGGTCGCCGTCGGCGTCGAAGATGACGCCGGCCAGGAGCGTTTCGCCGGTCGCGAGCGCGACGTCGTACTCGCCCGCAAGTTTGTCCAGCGCCGTTAGCGCCGGGTATTCGGCGAACCGGCCGCCGGGCGAGACGTCGCCGAACGATATCAACGCCACGCCTTCCAGGTCCGCGACGCCCGAGCGCCGGTTCACGAGGCCGTCGCCCTCGTCGGCGTTGACCTCGACGACGTCGGCGCCGTAGGCGCGCAGGATATCCGCCGCCGTGCCCGAATACGACCCCCGCGCCGGGTCGACCACCAGAACGAAGTCCGCCAGCGGCCTTTCGCCGGCCCTGAGCCAGGAGTTGCACTCCGCGAGGTGAAATCCCGCGAATACCTCGCGCCACTCGCTCGAGACGTCCACCTCGCCGCCGCGCGGCTCGGCCGCGGCTACCTCCTTCCAGTTCAGCGCCGCTACCGCCGCCGTCAAGCGGCGGTCGTCGGCCGGCAATAGTTTTAGACCCGCCGGCGCGAGGAATATTTTAACGCCGTTCTGGCCCGCCGGGTTGTGGGAGGCGGTTACCATCAGGCCCGCGGCGGCGCCGCGATAGGCCATATACATCGGCACCGCCGGCGTGGGCGTTATGCCCATCACGGCCGCCGTCGCGCCCGCCTTCCGCAGGCCCCGCACGACGGCGCCGGTGAAAAGGCCCGCGGGGTCGCGCGGGTCCCAGCCGACGACGACCTCGGCCGAAGCGGGGGACTCGTCGAGGCGGAGCCGCGCGAAGGCGTAGGCGTACCCCTCCATGAAAGCGTCCGTGATCACGCCACGCTCGACGAACGCCTCGTATGGCGAGAGGCCGGCGAGCGTGGGGTCGCCCTGAGGCCGGACGTCGCGCCGGATGCCGTCGGTCCCCTGGATTCTGTCCACGTTAAACCCTCGGCCGCGGTTGGGCCGCGGCCTGGTGCGTTGCCTCTGTATGATTTAACTACACGCGCCGCCGAGCCACGACGTCCTGTTGCTGGCGTAATTTTAACACCGAATCGGCGGGGACGAAACCACGCACGTTGCAGTTGGCGTATATGATGGTGCGCGGCCCGACGACGGTCCCGGGGTTCGTCACCGAGTTGCAGCCTATCTCGACGTCGTCGCCGAGGATGGCGCCGAACTTGTCGAGGCCGGTATCGATAAGCTTCCCGCCCACGGCAATCTTTACCTTCTTGTTCGCGGCCACCTTCCAGTTGGAGAGCTTGACGCCGGCGCCCAGGTTGGCGCGCAGGCCCAGAACGCTGTCGCCGACGTAGTTGAAGTGGGGCGCGTGGGCGCCCTCGAGCATGAGCGCGTTCTTGAGCTCGGTGGAGTTGCCGACGACGCAGCGGTCCGCGACGACGGCGTTGCCGCGGATGTACGCGCCCGCGCGAATTTCGCAGTCGGCGCCGATAACCGTGGGGCCTCTGATGACGGCGCCCGGCTCCACCACCGTGCCGGGCCCTATATCCACGTCGTCGCCCAGGACGTACGCGCCGGGCATAATCTCGCCCTCGCGAACGCCGCGCAAGAGCTCGCGCGCCAGCGCGCCGATTCCCTTCAACGCGTCCCACGGCCACTCCAGCGCGGCGAGGAACTCCCCGTAGGCCGTAGCGTCCAGGTCGAATAGCGCCGCAGGCTTCAGCTCCTCGCTCATACGTTCTCTCCTTGCCGCGTTCTAACTCTGCGTGGCCTTCAAGACTTCTATCAACGCCGCCGTCAGCTTGGCCGGATCGTGGCGCAGGACCGTCTTGGTCTCGACGTCGCCGGCGCCGTCCTCCTGGCGGATGGATTGCTCCTCGACTTCGGCGATGACGTCGGCGGTGTGGATGATGCTCCCCTCGACCACCAACAGCTCGCGGCCGCCGCCGAAGGACACCGCCGACACTTCGTCCGACTCGTCCGGGTCGAACAGTATCTGCGTCGCGCCCTCCTGCGCGTACGTCGCGAGCACCGCCGGCGATACCTGGCGGTCGTTGACCAGCACGTAGTCGACGGGGAAGCCGCCGTACTTCTTTATCTCGCGGATGTGGTCGGAGAGGGAGTAGCGGTCCGTCTTCCCGCGCTGCGTCATGACGTTGGCGATGTATATCGTCCGGCAGTTGGCCTGCTTGATGGCGTCCGATATGCCGCCGACGAGCAGGTTGGGGATGATGGAGGTGTACAGGCCGCCCGGCCCCAGGATAACCACGTCCGCGTCGAGTATGGCCTCGACCGCGCCGGGCATGGGCTCGCAAGCTATCTCTTCGGGCGGGCCGTCGCCGTCGCCGTTTTCGCGGCGGGCGAGGTAGACGCGGTTTATGCGGCCGCCGTTGCGGTTCAGCTCGTCCTCGCCCACGAGGACCCGGCCTCCCTCGATTTCGGCGCACAACCGCACGTGCTCCAGCGTGGCCGGCAGGATGGTCCCGTCCGCGCGGAGGACGCGGCTCGCATCCTTGATGGCGTTCAGGTAATCGCCCTCGTTCATCTGGACGAGCGCGGTGAGGAAGAGGTTGCCGAAGGCCTGGCCGCCGAAGGGGCCGCCCCCCACGAAGCGGTGCAGGAACAGCTTCGACAGCAGCTCCTCCTCGTCGGCGAGGGCCGCCAGGCAGGCGCGGATGTCGCCCGGCGGAAGGATGCCGAACTCGTCTATCAACTTGCCGGCGGCGCCGGCGTCGTCGGAGACGGTGACGATGGCCGTGAGGCTTGAGAGGTCGAGCGGCGCCTCCTCGTCTTCGTCGTGTCTGCGGACGTAGCCTTTGATGCCTCGCAGCAGCGTGGCGAGGCCCGTGCCGCCGCCGACGGCCACGAGCCGCAATTTATTCAGAGAAAGCGCCATGTACCTTCACCTCTATCGCCGCTCATTCCACCGTAACGCTCTTGGCGAGGTTGCGCGGCTGGTCCACGTCGCGGCCGAGCGCCGCGGCGGCCTCGTACGCGATGAGTTGCGCCGGGATGGCCGCCAGCACCGGCGCGAACAGCTCCGGTACCGCCGGCAGCGTAATCACGTCGTCCACCAAGTCCTCCAGGCCGTAGCCGCCCTCGCGCGCCACGGCGAACGTGCGCGCGCCGCGCGCCCGGACCTCGTGGATGTTCGATATCATCTTGTCCCACACGTCCTCTTGCGTCATGAAAGATACGACCGGCGTCCCCTCCGTTATGAGCGCGATAGTGCCGTGCTTCAGTTCCCCCGCAGCGTACGCTTCGGCGTGGACGTACGATATCTCCTTGAGCTTGAGCGCGGCCTCGCGCGCCAGCGGCTCGTCGACCTTGCGCCCCAGGAAGTAGCAGTCGCGTTCGCCGGCGATGAGCTCGCCCCACGCCTTGGCGGTGGGGGCCGCGACCTCCAGCGTCCGCTCGAGGTGGGCGGGGAGCTCGAGCAAGTGGCGCAAGAGCTCCTCGCGGCAGTACGGCCACTCCACCTTGCGCTGGTCGGCGACGTAGCACGCCAGCAGAATCAGCGCCGTGAGCTGGGCCGTAAAGGCCTTGGTGGAGGCGACGGCTATTTCCGGGCCGGCGCGGGTATATATCACGGCGTCGGCCTCGCGGGCCAGCGTGCTCCCCCGCACGTTGACGACGGCCAGCGTCTTCGCACCGCGGCTTTGTGCCTCCTCCATCGACCCGATGGTGTCCGCGGTCTCGCCCGACTGGCTTATCAGTATCACGAGCGACTTCGGCCCCAGGATGGGGTCGCGATAGCGGAACTCGGAGGCGATGTCGGCGGATACCGGGACGCGCAGCACGCGCTCCAGCAGGTACTTGCCGAAGAGGGCGGCGTGGTACGCGGTGCCGCAGGCGACGATGTGGAAGGAGTCGAAGCGCCGGATGTGCTCGGGCGAGAGGTCCATCTCGCGCAGGACGATTTCGCCGTCCTTGATGCGGCCCTGCAGCGTCCGTTCCACCGCGCGCGGCTGCTCGTATATTTCCTTCAACATATAGTGCGGGTAATCGTTCTTGGATACGTCCTCGGCGCGCCAGTCGACGATGGTGAGATGGCGCTCGGTCGGCACTTTGGCGCGCTCGGGCAGGAAGGTGTCGACGTCGATGCGGTGGGCCTCCACCGACACCACGTCGCCGTTCTCCAACACGTAGACCTTGTTGGTATCCTGGAGGACGGCGGTGATGTCGGAGGCCACGACGTTCTCGCCGCCGCCCACGCCGACGATGAGCGGCGCGTGGTAGCGGACCGCGACCAGCCGGCGTTCGTCCGCCGCCAGGAATACCAGCGCGAACGAGCCCTCGAGCCGGGCCGCGGTCTGCTTGGCCGCGGCCATCAGGTCGCCGTCGTAGTACTCCTCCAGTAAATGGATGACGACCTCGGTGTCGGTCTCCGAGCGGAACTCGTGCCCCCGCGCCAGAAGCTCCCGCTTCAGCGCCGGGAAGTTCTCGATTATGCCGTTCTGGACGACGAACAGCTTGCCGGTGCAATCGGCGTGGGGGTGGGCATTTACCTGGGTGGGCGCGCCGTGGGTGGCCCAGCGCGTGTGCCCGACGCCGATGGTGCCGGGGGGCTCGTTGCCGGCCAGCGCCTTCCTCAAGTTTTCTATTTTACCCGGCAACTTCTCGACGACGACCACGCCGTCGTTCGCGACCGCTATGCCCGCCGAGTCGTAACCGCGGTAGGAGAGGTCGTCGAGGCGGTCGACCAGTATCGCCGCCGCCGCTCGCTTACCCACGTATCCCACTATACCGCACATACCTTCCTCGCTCTCTCTTTAACGGGGGATGCGCCCCTAACCCGCTTCCCCGAGTAAACGTCCGAGCTTAGCGTCGGCCGCGGTTTGCTCGTCGATGAATTGCCGAGCGCGCCGGCTGTCGCCGGCCGCGAGCGCCCCTTTCACCGCCGCGGCCATTTCGGCCAGCGACTCGTCGTTGTGGTCGCGGGCCGCCGCCAGCGCCTCGGCGAAATAGGACAGCTGCTCGCCGCCTTCGGACAACAGACCCAGCTCCACCAGGACCTTCGCCCGGTGGTACCGGCCGTCCATCTGCTGGAATATCGCGACGCTGTTTTTCAAATTTATGATCGCGTCGTGGACCAGGCCCTGTTCCGCGGCGGCGACGCCCAGGTCCGCCAGGACCTGCCCCACCCGATATCGGTCGCCCAGGTCCTCGAAGACGGCCAGCGCCCGCCTGTGCCGCCGGGTCGCCTCCGCCAGGAGTCCCGTCGCCTCGGCCGCGGCGCCGGCGTCGCGCAGCCAACGACTCTCGGTATACAGGCACAGCGCGAATCGGTTTTCGGCCACCGCGGTCTCCGCGGCGTCGTCGCTGACCGTTACGGCTTCCCGGCACGTGGCCTTGGCGCGCTCGAGCGCCTTCCAGGCCGCGGCCTCCTCGCCCGAACGCATCAACTCCTCCGCCTCGAGGCGGAGCGCTATCGCGTTGTTGGACAGCGTGCTCGCCAGCCAGCGGCGCGCCTCCGGGGCCGCGTCGGCCCGGCCTTTCAGGCCGCCCAGTATCGTCGCCGCCTGGCGGTACTCCTGCTTGGCGCGCGAGTATTTACGTTTGAGTCGGAAGGCCGTGCCCAGGCTGGAGTGCGCTATGCCCTCGCCTATGGCCTCGGCCGCGGCGGCGAATTCGTCGCAGGCGCGGGTGTAGAAGGCCACCGCTTCGTCCCACCGGCCGCGGTGGCGGCTGACGTGGCCCAGGTCCAAGTACAGGTGACCCATATCCGCGGGCCGGCTTTCGGCCGAGCTCTCCACCAGGGCCGCGGCCGAGCCGTAATAGTCGGCCGCCTCCGCCAGCCGCCCCTGCAACCTGGTCAGGTGACCCAGGAGGCGGCGCGTTTTCATAAGGAGCAGCGTGCCCTCCCGCACGCGGTTTTCCGCGACGTACGGCGACAGGTCCTCGTCCAGCCGCCGCAGCGCTTCCTCCGCCACCCCCAAGCGGTTTTCGGCATAGTCCGCCGCGGCCTCCAGGTAGTCTCCCCAGAACTTCAACGAGCGGACGTCGCCTTGAAGAGACGATATCAACGCCCACTCGTCGTCGGCCGGCTTCAGGCCGCGGACGTGGACGTATTCCTCCACTTCGGCGGGCGAGAACGGCTTCAGCTCGAGCGTCCGAACGTTCCGTATGCCCTCCGGCGCCGCCGGCATCCGCGGCGGCGCGGCCGTTATGACGAAAAGCCACTTCCGCCCCAGGACGCCGGCCTCGCTCAGGCGCTCGACGAACCGCCATATCCAATAGCCCACCGTCGCGCCGACGTCGTGGAAGTCGTCCAAAAAGACGACGGCCTTGGCCGCGTCCTTCGGCGACGACGCCCGCCAGCCGGCCAAAAATTCCTCCGTCAGGAGCCTTTCGGCCTCGCGGTACATGTACTTCTCGGCGTAGGTCAGTTCCTCGTCGTCCTCCGGCGCCGCCTCCGCGACGCCGCCGGTGACCTGCACGCTGAACGGGTCTTTGAACCGGCCCCGCAGCCGCCGCTCCACCGATTCGCACTGGTCGAATATCTCGTCGAAGGCGCGGTAGGCGCCCTTGCGCGAAGCGAAGGTGTCGCGCAGGTCCTTCAAGAAACCGCGGTACGACGTCATCCGCCGGCTCTCGAAATATATGTAGGGCGCCCGTTGGGCCCGGCACGCGGGGATAAAACGCTTGTTGACCAGCGCCGTCTTCCCGGAGCCGGCCTCGCCCGCGACCACCAACAAGCCCTCGGGCCCCGCCAGGGCCCGCTCGAACGCCGCGGCTTCTTCCCCGCGGCCCACGAACGCCGCCTGCTCCTTCGCCTCCGCCGGCGGGAAGTACATCGTCAGCAGCTCAGCGACCTCGACGCCGAGGCCGCGCGCCAGCCCCTCAATCGTGCGGGCGGAGGGGAACTTGTAGTCGCGCTCGAGCTGGGATATGTAAGAGTCGTCGACGTTGGCCCGCTCCGCGAGCTCCCTTTGGGTCAGGCCGCGGCCTATCCGCTTCTCGCGGAGGACCTTGCCGAACGTTATGTTCTTACCATCCATCTGGAGGTGCTACTAAACGTCTACCGGCGAGACTAATTAACGGTTGATTATAAAGTCGGGTTGTGATACTATTTGGGCTAAGGCTTTGTTTTATGACCTTCAAACCTTACCGAGGGGAAACGTTTCTTACTATTAGTAAGATAGCATAATATTTACTGTAAGTCAAGCCTAAAATTATAGGCCGCATAAACCTTTGAAAATAAAAGAAATACTGGAAGAGCTCCCTTACCGGGAGGTAAAGGGCGCCGCCGACCCCGAGATAACAACCGTCACTCACGACTCCCGGCAGGTTACACCCGGCAGTTTATTCGTGGCCGTTAAGGGGCGGCGGCATGACGGCCGCGATTTCCTCGCCGACGCCTTAGGCCGGGGTGCCGCGGCCGTCGTCGTCGAGAGGGCATCCGCCGACGCGGCCGCCGTTCCCCAGGTAGTCGTGGACGACGCTCGCCGGGCGCTGGCCGCCGCGGCCGCGACCTTTTACCGCCACCCGGGCCGCGAGCTGGCCGTCGTGGGCGTTACCGGGACCAACGGCAAAACCACGGTCGCCTTCCTGCTGGACGGGATATTCCGCGCCGCGGGTTACAAGACGGCCCTGGCGTCGACGGTGAAGAACGTCGTCGCCGGCGAGGAGCGGCCCGCCCGCCTTACCACGGCCGAGGCGCCGGAGCTGCAGGCGATGTTGCGAGAGGCCGCAGACGCCGGCTGCGGCGTCGCCGTGGTCGAGGTCTCCTCGCACGCGCTGGCGTTGTCGCGGGTGGCCGGGACGCCGTTCGCCGCGGCGGCCTTCACCAACCTCAGCCACGACCACCTCGACTTCCACGGCGACATGGATTCGTACTTCGCGGCCAAGGCGTCGTTGTTCGAGCAGTTGGCGGAGGGGGCGCCGGCGGTGGTAAACGTCGACGACGCGCACGGCCGCAAGCTCGCGGCGTCGCTGCCGGGGCGCAAGGTGACGTACGGGGCGGCGGAAGCCGCGAGCGACTATCGCGCCGCCGACGCGTCGTCCGGCTGGCAGGGGCTGCGGTTCTCGCTCCGTTGTCCGGACGGCGCGACGGTCGCCGTAACCTCGCCACTGCGCGGGTCTTTCGACGTGCTGAACTGCGCGGCCGCTTTCGCGTTAGCGCGCGAGCTGGGCGTGGCCGCCGACGTCGCGCAAAAGGGGATAGCCGGGACGCCGCCCGTCCCGGGGCGCCTGGAGCTGGTGGACGTAAACGATAAACTGCGCGTGGTAATCGATTACGCCCACTCGCCGGATAGTATGGAAAAGGCGCTGGCCGAAATTCGCGGCCTGGGCGCCGACCGCGTCGTCGCCGTCTTCGGCTGCACCGGCGACCGCGACGTCGAGAAGAGGCCGGTGATGGGCGCGTTGGCGCGGCGGTACGCGGACTACGTCGTCGTCACCACCGACGACCCGTACTACGAGGAGCCGGCGGCCATAGCGCGCGACGTGGCCGCGGGCATAATCGCGGAGGGCGGCGCCGAGCCCGACGACTACCGCGTAATCCTGGACCGCGCCGAGGCGATCCGCTTCGCCCTCTCGTCCGCCCGAACCGAGGAAGCGACCATAGTCGCCGTACTGGGCAAGGGCCACGAGGAGGTCCAAAAGGTTAAGGGGAGCGAAGTCCCCTACAGCGACCGTCGAACCGTAGAGGAGGTAGTGTCGGAGCTCGGCCTGAGTGCCGCGGCGCCGCCGGGCACGGAGCCGCGCGTGAACCGTTCGCCATGACCCACGACGCTTTAAGCCATCCGGAGGCCATAGTGGCCGCCGATGTCCACAAGTCGTTCGGCGATAACCTCGTCCTGGACGGCATCAACCTGGCGGTGCACGAAGCCGAGACGATGGTCATTATAGGCCGGTCCGGCTGCGGGAAGTCGGTCTTCTTGAAGCATATCATAGGCCTGATGAAACCCGATATCGGGACGATTATGGTCGACGGCCGCGACATTACGGAGATGAAAGGGCCCGAGCTCAACGACGTCCGGCGGAAGTTCGGGATGGTATTCCAGGGCGCGGCTCTGTTCGACTCGTTGACGGTGGGGGAGAACGTGGGCTTTTTCCTCTACGAGTACTCGCATCTTTCGCCGGCGGACATAGCCGACGTGGTCGAACAGAAGCTCCGGCTGGTGGGTTTGGAGAATATTTCCAATATGGGGCCGGCGGAACTCTCCGGCGGGATGAAGAAGCGGGTGAGCCTCGCCCGGGCGCTGGCTCACGACCCAAAGGTCGTGCTGTACGACGAGCCCACCACCGGCCTCGACCCCATAATGGCGGACGTCATCAACGACCTCATAATCAAGATGGACGAGCAATTGGACGTAACGAGTATTGTCGTCACGCACGATATGGCGAGCGCGTACAAAATCGCCGACCGCATAGCCATGATGTACGGCGGCAAGATAATCGCCCTCGGGGCGCCGGACGATATAAAGGGGTCCCACGACGAGTACGTGCAGCAATTTATAAACGGCAGTGCGCAAGGGCCCATAGACGTCATAGGCGGTGCGTAGTATGGATAAGATGTCCAACGAGATAAAAGTAGGCATTATGGTCTTCGCCGCGCTGGTGCTGTTGTCCATCCTCGTCTTCGGCGTCGGCGAGATCCGCGTGTTCGAGCGGGGCCATCGCTACGACGTTATCTTCGACTCGTCCGCGGGCCTCAACGAGGGGGCCCAGGTCCGGATGGGCGGCGTGAAAGTCGGCTCGGTCAACAACATAGATTTCGTCGACTACAAGGGGAAGCGCCGCGTTATGGTCACGGTGCTCGTCCGGCGGGACCTCATCCTGCACGAGAAGGACCGGTTCAAGATAACGATGATAGGCCTTTTGGGCGACAACTACGTCGAGATTGACCCGGGGCCCTCCAAAGCCGAGGTAATAAAACCGGGAGCTACGGTGGAGGGCGCCGAGGTCATCGGTATGGACGCCATGTTCAAGATGGTCCAGGACAGCCTGGGCTCCATAAACGAAATGCTGGACGAGCCCACGGTGAAATCGTTCAAAGAGACGGTCGCCAACGTCGAGGTGATGTCCTCCGACCTGGCTTACATCCTGGACGAGAGCCGCGACGACATCAACGTCACGCTCGACAACCTCCGGGCCATGAGTTACCGCCTGGACGGCATGGTAGCCCGCAACGAAGGCAACTTCGACGTCACGCTGGATAACCTGTCGGCGATGTCGGGGGACCTGCGTTACACCGCGACGTCGCTGCGCGGCGTCGCCGAGGGGTTGGAGCAAGGCGAGGGCTCGGCCGGCAAGCTCCTCAAAGACGACCAATTTTACAACGATCTGGTGGAGACGACCGGCGAGGCCAAGAGCCTTATAAGGGACGTTCGCGAACGCCCCGGCCGGTACATCCACCTTTCGATTTTTTAATCCTTACAAGAGTAAGTTGAGGTAAACAGAGATATGACATCAGGATTCGAGCTCGAAGTAGGCGGCAAAACCCTACAGTTCGAGACCGGCAAAGTCGCCAAACTGGCCGACGGCGCGTGCACCGTAACTTGCGGCGGCTCCGTCGTCCTCGCGACTTTCTGCCACACCGAAGAACCGCGGCCGGGGATGGATTACCTTCCCCTTATGGTCGAGTACCGCGAAAAAACCTACGCCGCGGGTAAAATCCCGGGCGGCTTCTTTAAACGGGAGGGCCGGCCGTACGAGAAGGAGGTCGTGACCGCGCGGCTTATCGACCGCCCCATCAGGCCGCTGTTCGACGACTACATCCGCCACGACCTTCAAATCATCGCGACCGTGCTCTCCGCCGACCAGGAGAACGACACCGACCTCCTCGCCCTGAACGGTGCCTCGCTGGCGACGGCGCTCTCCGCCATGCCCTGGCACGGCCCCATCGGCGCCGTGCGCGTGGCCCAGGTCGACGGCCGCTACGTCGTCAACCCCACCATCGCCGAAACCGAGGCCAGCGTTTTGAACCTGGTCGTGGTCGCCACCACCGACAAAATAATAATGCTGGCCGGCTCCGCGGCCGAGGTTGCGGAGGACGAGCTGCTGGGGGCGGTGGACGCCGGGTTCGCCGCGGCACGTAAGGTGGCGGACGCTATCCGCGACTTCACGGCGCACGTACCCAAGATATCCATCCCCCCGCCGGAGCGCGACGAGGCCTTCGAACGAGAGGTTAAAGACTTCTTCTCGGGGCAATTGAAGCCTTTAATCGAGGCGCAAGAGAAGGGCGCCCGGCACCTGGCCCGCAACGCGTTGCTCGAGCAGGCGTACGCCAAGTTAATCGGCGCGAACGGCGGCGAGGAAGAGGGCGCACGGCAAGTCCTCATCGAGAAAATCCTCGGGGAGCTGGAGGAAGCGGAAGTCCGGCGTATGGTTCTCGAAGAAGGCGTCCGCCAGGACGGCCGCGCCTTCGACGAGCTCCGCCCCATCGACGTGGAGGTGTCCGTTCTCCCCCGGGCCCACGGCTCCGCCATCTTCACGCGCGGCCAGACGCAGGCCCTCGTCGCCACGACGCTGGGGACCGTATCCGACGAGCAGCGCATCGAAGACCTGTTGGGGGAGCGCACCAAAGCCTTTATGTTCCACTATAACTTCCCGCCGTTCTCGGTGGGTGAGGTCCGCCCCATCCGCGGCACGGGCCGACGGGAGATAGGCCACGGCCAGCTGGCCGAGAGCGCCCTCCGGCGCCTGCTGCCGTCGGAAGACGAGTTCCCGTACACCGTTCGCGTCGTCTCCGACATATTGGAGTCCAACGGCTCTTCCTCGATGGCGTCGGTGTGCGGCGCCAGCCTCTCGCTTATGGACGCCGGCGTCCCGCTCAAAAAGGCGGTGGCCGGTATCTCCATAGGCCTTATCGCGGGCGAAGGCCGCTACGTCTTGCTAACCGACATCCAGGGGTTGGAGGACTACTACGGCGACATGGACTTCAAAGCCGCCGGCACGAGGGACGGCGTAACGGCGTTACAGCTCGACATGAAGGTCTGGGGCCTGCCGCTGGAAGTCGTGCGGGAAGCGCTGGCCCGCGCCCGCGACACCCGCCTCGCCATCCTCGAGCAGATGGACGCCGTACTGGCCAAGCCGCGGCCCGAGCTCTCGCCCTACGCCCCGCGGATACTGATAACCTACATCGACATCGAGAAGATCGGCACCGTAATAGGCCCGGGGGGCAAGATGGTCCGCCGCATCATCGCGGACACCGGCGTCGAAATAGACATCGAGGACGACGGCAAGGTAACCATCGCCTCGCCGGACGAAGAAGCGGCCCGCAGGGCGATGGAGACGGTGAAGAGCCTCGCCACCGACCCGGAGATAGGCGCCGTCTTCAAAGGCAAGGTGACGCGCCTGATGAAGTTCGGCGCGTTCGTGGAGATACTCCCCGGCGTGGAGGGTATGATCCATATCTCGGACCTGGACCACAAACGCGTGAACCGGGTGGAAGACGCCGTGCGCGTCGGCGACGAGGTCGAGGTCAAGGTAATCCAAATCGACGAGATGGGCCGCGTAAACCTCAGCCGGAAAGCTTGCCTACCGGGAGGCGACGAACGCTCCTCCCGCGAAAGCCGGCCCCCCCGGAGGCGCGATGACCGCCGACCCTCAGGCGACGACCGTCATAAAAAAGACCGCCGCTAGCGGCCTACGCGTAATCTGCGAACATATACCGACGGTTCGCTCCGTCGCGGTGGGCGTCTGGTGCCGCGCCGGCGTGGCGGACGAACCCCCCGGCCTCAACGGTATCTCGCACCTTATAGAACATATGTTTTTCAAGGGGACGACGCGGCGAACCGCGGCCCAAATCGCCGCCGAAATCGACGGCGTGGGCGGCGCCCTCGACGCCTTCACCGAAAAGGAGAACGTCTCCTTCTTCGCCCACGTCCTGTACGAGCACCTGCCGCTCGCGCTCGACCTGCTATCCGACATCCTGCTAAACGCGACCTTCCCCCCGGAAGAATTCGCCAAAGAAAAAAACGTCGTGGCCGAAGAAATACGGCTATACGAAGACTCGCCGGACGAAAAGATCCACGACCTCATCATAGGGCTGGTCTTGCCCGGGCAAGCCATCGGCCTCCCCATCCTCGGCTCGCTCGAGACGCTGGCGGCCGTCAACCCCGAAGACGCGGCGGCGTACCGGGCCGGGACGTTTACGGCGGACCGCATAGTAGTGGCGGCCGCGGGCTTCGTGGAGCCGGGCGAGTTCATCGCCCGGGCGGAGGAGTACTTCGGCGCGGTGCCCGGGCCGCGCGGGCGCACCGGCCGGGGCCCGAGCTCGCCGGCGACGCCTCGAGCCGCGTACGCCAAAGATACCGAGCAGACCCATTTCTGCCTCGGCGTCCCGGCGCTCCCCTACGGCCACCCGGACCGGTACGTCTTGGCGACGTTAACCACCGTTCTGGGAGGGAATACCTCGAGCCGGCTGTTTCAAAAAGTCCGCGAGGAACGCGGCCTGGCGTACTCGGTATACGCTTACAGCCGGGGTTTCCACGAGACCGGGGCGCTGGTCGCCTACGCCGGCACCAGCCCCGCCACCGCTCTCGAGACGCGCGACATCATCCTGGCACAACTCCGCGAGCTGGCGACGAAAGGCATAGACGCCGAAGAGCTGAAGCGCACTCGCGAGTACTTGAAGGGCACGTTGATGCTGTCGTTGGAGTCCACGGCCGCGCGTATGGGCCGCAACGTCCGGCACGAGGTCTACATGGGGAGGCACGTCTCGTTGGAGGAAACGCTGGCGGGCGTGGACGCCGTCACCGCTGCCAACGTCCATCGCCTCGCCCGCGAGATACTTTCGCGCGAACCCGCGATGGTAGCCATCGGGCCGAACGCGGACGCCATTGTCAACTCGTAACGTGAGGCCTCGCCCCGCTCCCCGCCACGGCCCGCGCCGTGGCCGTTTTGCGATAAGCGGCCCGCCCGGGCGCGGCGCTTCGGCCGCCTTCTGCGCCGTAGCCCTACTGTCGACCGTAAATCCCTCGCCGGCGCGGGCCGAAACCAACGGCGACGGCCTCGTCCGGGTCGCGGAGATACGAACCTACGGCAACCGGAAAACCGAGCCGGGAATATTGCTCCACTATTGCGAATTCAAAGTGGGGGACGCGTTAACCCAGGCCGAGTTGGACCGTAAGATAGAAAGGACGAAGCGCAACCTGCTCAAAACTCAGTTCTTCGCCCGTGTGAACGTCTTCGATTTGCCCCGCAGCGACCCGGGCGAAGCGGTGGTCATGCTCGACGTCGCGGAAGGCTCGAGCTGGCACCTTTCGGCCTCCACCCGGCAGGTACGGCTGAGCAAAGAGAACGTCGGCGGCGTCGCGGTTACGTTGGGCGCGGAGTTCGGCCTCGAGCGGCAACGTCTGTATTACGAACAGCCGTGGATATTCGGCTCGCGGCTCGCGGTGGGCGCCTCCGGTTTTTACGAAGGCGGCCGTCAAACTCAGATCGAGAGCGACGAAGGGCTCACCGGCGAGTGGTTTTCCCACGAGGAGGCCGGGGGCGAAGGTTTAATCGGCTACGAAATAACGCACCGTTTTGAGGCGGGCTTGGGTTTCCTCGGTGAATATCTTAATTATTACGACGGCCGTTTCAAGGAAGACCCGTGGGGAAGGTTCGGCGTCGAGCCGGAGGCCGCGCTTTTCGCGGCGCGGCCCTTTACCGAGTGGGACGGCCGCGACGACGACGTTTACCCGACAGAGGGCGTCTACGCCAAAATCGTAAGCGAGTTATCGTCGCCTACCGTCGGCGACTACGACTACGCGGGCGTCGAGGGCGACGTACGCGGGTACGTATTCCCGTGGCGGGAGTTCGTGTGGGCGACGCGCGTTAAAGGCGGGGCGATGTCCGATACGACGCCGTACATCCGCCGCATTTCCATCCGCGGCTCCGACGGCCTACGCAATCCGCGGTCTAACCTTACCGTAGGGACGCGGGCCTTGCTCGTTACGGGCGAGATTCGTCGGCGGCTCTTCCGCTCGCCCATATTCGACGCGTGGTTCGAGGGCGTAGCGTTCGTCGACGCCGGCCGCACCTGGGACCCGGGCCAGCCGTTCGCGCTGGCGGGGCTCTCCTACGCCTTCGGCCCGGCGATACGCGTCCATATGCGTAAGCCTTTTTTCTTCGACTGGCGGGCGGAGCTCAACCTCTACGATAGACCCGCGTTCTACGCGACGGCGCACCGGGCCTTCTGAATGAGTAAGCCATTAGTAATCGCGTCGTTCGTAATCCCGCTCGCGGCCTCCGCCGCCGAACCGCCGTCGACGTACGCCGAGGTCGCGGCCGTCGTAGCCCTCGCGGAGGCGGGGGAAACGGCGGTGGACGAGGCGTTGGAGCTCGTCTCGGCCGCGCCGGATGCGCCGTTAGCCGGCGCTGCGCTGGGGCGCCTGCGCGTCCTCAAAAGTCACGAAATGGCATTCACCGCGAGTCGATTCCTGGAAATGCGAAAAGGCTTCGCCGCCCTCAACTCGTACGTACAGCGCCACCAGGAGGACCCGCTGCCGCACGTTTGGCGAGGGGCCTCGGCCTTCGAGACGGGCTTCGTATTGTGGAGCGCCGCGAGTGCGCGCGAAGACCTCCGGCTGGCGTGCGACCTTTACCGCGGCGACTCCTCCTTGCCGGACCAAACGCCCCGTTGTAAACTAATCCTCGGCCTTGTGGCCAAAAACGAGGGGGACCTCGACGAGGCTTTGAGGCTCTGGGCCGAGGCCTTCGCCGCCGACCCCACCGGCCCTTACGGCAAAGAGGCGGCGGCGTTTATCGAGCTCTTCACGGGATGACGCTTCATGGCGCGTTTGGTCGTAGCTAAACATCGCCTACCGTATCCCGCCGTCACCGGCACCGACGTCGTGACGTTCAACCTGCTGCGCGCGTTGGCGTCGCGGCACGACGTGACGCTCGTCTCGCTTATCGTCTCCGACGGCCAGCGCGACTACGCCGCGGCGTTCGAGCGCGTCGGCGTCAGGCTGGTCCCGGTGATGATGCCCAACAAGAAGAACTCGTTCGCCCGGGCCTTCTATAAATTATTTTACACCGCCGCCTCCTGGCTCAGCGCGTCGCCGCGCGACCTGTGGTATTTCAACCCGCCGGCCTTCCGCCGCGCCGTCAAAGAGGCCGCCGCCGGCGCGGACCTCCTGCAGTGCGAATACTGGTTCCTCTACCCGACGGCCGGCGCGACGCGAGGCGTGAGGAAAGCCCTCCTCAAGCACGACGCGGAGTTCAACGCCAACCGCCGCCTCCTCGCCACCGTCAAAAACCCGTTTAAGAAATTCCCCCTCTTTTTGAAATACTTACGGCGGCGGGGTTACGAGCAGGCCGCGTGCCGCAAGTTCGACGACGTCCTGTGCTTAAGCCCGGCGGACGCCGCGCTCGTGGCGCCGTATACGCGAAGGCCGCCGCGCGTCGTCTTCCCGGTCGTCGACCTCCCGCCGGCGGACGAATTGTGCCAAGGCCAAAATAACGCCGCGCTGATATACTTCGGCGGTACGACGAGGCCGGCGAACCGGCAGGGCCTGGAGGTATTTTTAAAGGACATCTACCCCCGGGTGAAGGCCGCGGTCCCGGAGGCGACGTTCACGGTCCGCGGCGAGCGGCCGCCCCGCGGCCTGCGGCGCCTTATGGCGCGGGAACCGTCGGCAACGTTTAAACCGACCGCCGCGGACCTGGCCGAGGACCTCGCCCGCGCCTCCGTGGCGGTCGTGCCGTTGTGGGTAGGCTCAGGTATTAAAATTAAAATCCTGACCGCGCTGGCGTACGGCCTCCCGGTGGTGACGACGCCGGTGGGGGCCGAGGGTATCCCGGCTCGAGACGGCGCCGAAATCGTCGTGGCCGAAGGCGCTCGGGAGTTCGCCGACGCCGTGGCCGAACTCCTAACCGACGCCGCGCGCTGGCGCGCGCTGTCGGCCGGGGCCAGGCGCTTCGCCGAGCGCGAGCTGTCCCCCGCGGCCCGCGACGCCGAGATAGCCGAACTCTATGACGAGCTCGCAAGAGATTAAAATCGGCGCGTTAGCGTCGACGCTGGCCGTGGGCGGCGCGGAGCGCCAGCTCGCGACGCTGGCGCGCGGCCTGCGCGAACGGGGTTACCGGTTCTCTTTCTTCATTCTACGCGGAGCCGGCGCCGTGGGAAACGAGCTTCACGACGACGGCTTCGACGTCGACGTTAACGTCGCGAAGAGGCCGGCGCGATGGCCCGGCGTAATCGGCGGGCTGCGCGGCTGTCACCTGTTGGCCGCGCTCGACCACAACGACGTGCTCCGGCTCTTACCGGCGTTCAGCCGGGTGCTGCCGCCGTACGTCGTTCTCTACCACCTCCAGGAAAAACCGCCCGACGGGTGGCTCCGGGCGCTGGGGCGCGCCGGCGCGGTGGTGGCGGTGGCGGACTCGCAGCTCGCGCTGCTTCGGGAGGCGGGGATAGGTTCGGCCCGCGTCATCGCCAACGGCGTCGCCGTACCGCCGGCGGCTACCGTCGCGGACCGCCGCCTTGCCCGCGAAGCCCTCGGCCTTCCGACGGATGCCGCCGTGGCCGCGGCCGTATCCCGCCTTTCGCCCGAAAAAGGAATCGACGTCCTTTTGGAAGCGCTGGCCGAGGCCGACGAAGAAAGCCGGCCGTTCCTCGCGGTCGCGGGCGACGGCCCGGAACGGTCCCGGCTGGAGGGGTTCGCCCGCGCCAAATTGGGCGGCCGGTTCACGTTTCTGGGCGAGCTGGACGACGTCTCGCCCGTCTACCGCGCCGCGGACATCTTCGTGCTGCCGTCGCGCCGGGAGTCGGCGCCGCTGGCGCTGCTGGAGGGTATGGCCTACGGCCTGGCCGCGGTCGCGGCCGCCGTCGGGGACGTCCCGGCGATATTGTCGGGGGGCGCCGGCGTAACCTTTACGCCGGGCTCGAGCGGCGAGCTGGCGCGCGCCCTAACCGGGTTGGCCGGGCAACCGGCCAAAAGGCTGGAGATGGGCGCGTTGGCTCGAGCCGCGGTAGCGCGGCGATACAGCCTGCGCCGTATGCTCGACGGATACGACGCGCTGTTTAAGAAGTTACTTTTGGGAAATAAAGCCGATGTCGCCGACGACGCATAAAGGGCCGGCCGACGCCGTAGTCGCGTTGACCTACCGCTGCAACCTCCGCTGCCTTACGTGCGACCTGGCCGAGCGCGAGACCGACGAGCGGTTGACGCCCGAGACGCTGCGGAAGCTGCCGGCGCCGCTCAAATTCGTAAACGTTACCGGCGGCGAGCCGCTGCTGGTGGCGGACCTCGTGCCGCGCGTCCGCGCCATCTACGACGCGACCGGGGCTCGGATAACCATCTCTACCAACGGCACGCTGCCCGAGCGGGCCGAGGAAGTCGTGCGCCGGTTGTCGGGCGACGTACCCGGCCTTCACGTCGCCGTCTCGCTCGACGGCCTGGAAGCCACCCACGACCAAGTACGCCAGGCCCCCGGCTCGTTCAAGAAAGCGCTCGAGACCGTCGGCCGGCTGGCGCCGCTGTTGGGCCCCGACCTCCACCTCGCGTTCACGATATCGGCGGCCAACGCGGACGAGTTCGACGGCGTCGCGAAGCTGGCGGCGGAATACCGCTTGCCGTTGAGCCTTGCCCTCACCCACACCTCCGAGCATTACTTCAAGCCGCGGGAGGGCGCCGTCCCGGGGCGGGAGGCGGCGCTGCGGGCGGTCGACGCCGCGACGCGGTACTACCTCCGCCGGTTCACGCCGGGCGGCGCCGCGCGGGCCTACTTCGCCGCGGGTCTGCGGGACATAGTGGTCCGCCGCCGCCGGCCCATACCGTGCCGCGCGGGCGAAAGGTTCTTCTATCTCGACCCCGCGGCGGACGTCTACCTGTGCAACGTGCGCGCCGAGAAAGTAGGCAACCTCTACCGCGAAAGCTTCGACGAAATCTGGGAAGGCGACGCGCGCCGGGCGCTGCTGGCGACGACCGGCCGGGCGTGCCCGGCGCAATGTTGGATGGTGTGCACCGCCCGCACGGCCATAATGGACCATCCGCTGCGCGTCGGGTGCTGGGCCGCGGCGGCGTACGTACGTACGTTGCTGGGACTACCGTTCGGGGCGCGCCGGCCCCGGCCTTAACCCGTCGCTCGAGGCGGTATTTCCAAAAACCGCTTGCCCTTCATTAGAAGGCATTTTATAATTTAAAAAGATACGTGATTTACGATTGGTTAATATAGGCGGCGCAGGTTTAGCTCCATGGCCGAAAAGCAGAAAAAGGTAGAAAAAGAATATTACCACTCGGTACGGTTGGCCGAGGACCGGTGCATCGCCTGTACGCATTGCGTGCGGGAGTGTCCGACCGAGGCCATCAGGGTCCGCTCCGGGAAGGCGGAGATAAATCCGGTGCGCTGCATCGATTGCGGCGCGTGTATAAGGGTTTGTCCCACGGACGCCAAATACGCCCGGACGGACCCGCTCGAAGCCATCCATCGTTTCAAGCATAAGGTAGCGGTACCGGCGTCGGCCTTCGCCGGCCAATTCAAAACGTCGATACCGCCGGACAAAATCCTATCGGGCCTTATATACTTGGGGTTCGACGAAGTCTACGAGGGCGCGCTGGGGGGCGAAATCGTCACGCTGGCCACCCGTAGATTCCTGGAGAATGAAGAACACTTAAAGCCCGTTATCTCCTCGTTGTGCCCGGCCGTAGTACGCTTGATTCAGGTGCGGTTCCCGTCGCTCTTAAACCACATTATCCCGATAGAGGCGCCGATGGACGCGGCGGCGCGGGTGGTCAAGGCGAGCCGCAGCCGCGAGCTGGGCATACCGCCGGAAGAAATAGGCGTCTTCTTCATAACCCCTTGCTCGGCCAAAGTCACCGCCATCAAACAACCGCTGGCCACCCCCCGTACCGCGCTCGACGGCGCGATCGCCATCTCCGACGTCTACAACCGCATAATGAGCAACCTGGAGAAGGTGGTGGTCGTCCCGGGCATCGCCCGCGCGTCGGGGCTCGCGCTGGGGTGGGGGGCCGCGGGCGGCGAAAACACGCTCATCGGCAAAGGCCGCCGCCTGGCGGTGGACGGCATCGCCAACGTCGTCCGCGTACTGGAACTTATCGAGAGCGACGAATACCATCACGGCTACGACTACCTGGAGCTCCGCGCGTGCACCAGCGGCTGCGTCGGCGGGCCGCTTACGGTAGAAGACCCGTTCGTGGCCAAAAACCGCATCGACGAGTTGCGGGCGACGCGGAGCGAGAAGTTCGGCATCGAGGAGAACCGGCCGCCGGACCTGACGTTCCAAGAGATTACGGGACTGATCGAGGACGGGGAGTTCAACCTCAGAATGACGCCGGGGCCGCGGCCCACCCTTACGCTCGGGACCGACATTACGGAGACCATCGCTTTGATGAAAAAGTTGGAGGCGGTCTCCGCGTCGCTGCCCGGCATCGATTGCGGCTCGTGCGGGGCGCCTACCTGCCGGGCCTTCGCGGAAGACGTCGTCCTCGAAAGAGCGCACATCACCGATTGCACGTTTAAACTCCGGGAACGAATTCAGGAATTGGCTAAACAAATGGGCACGCTTTCGGAGCAACTACCGCCTACCCTCAAAAACCAAAGAAAGTAAGGTCGACGATGGAACTGAAGAAGATCGCTGGCAAACTCGGGCTCGAGGTAACCGCGGGCGCGGGAGGCCTGAGCCGGGAGGTCACCGCCGGGTACGCCTCGGACCTGCTTTCCGACGTAATGGCGAACGCGGGCGAGGGCGCGCTTTGGGTTACCATCCAAACCCACACCAATATCGTAGCGGTGTGCTCGTTGAACGACCTGGCCGGCGTCGTAGTCGCGAACGGAAAGCGGCCCGCCGCCGAAACCATCGCCAAGGCCGAGGAAGAGGGCGTAACGGTCCTGCTGTCTCCCAAGAGCAGTTTCGAGCTGGCGGGCGAACTCTACAAAATGGGTATCAGGGGGAAAGAGCGCTGAGCTTGCGAACGTTCCGCGCCGACCTTCACATCCATACCGTCCTCTCACCCTGCGGCGACCTCGACCAGTCGCCCCGCCGGATAATCCAAGCGGCCCGAAAACGCGGCCTCGCCATTATCGGCCTCACCGACCATAACGCTTCCGAAAACGCCCTCCCGACGGTCCGGCTGGGCGAGAAGTCCGGCGTCGCCGTCATGCCCGGGATGGAGGTCACCACCGCCGAGGAAGTCCACGTCGTCGCGCTCTTCGGCGACCTGGCCGACGCGGGGGAGATGCAGGGTAAAGTATACCAACGACTACAGGAGGGCGAGAACGACCCGGAGCGCTTCGGCTACCAGGTCGTCGTCGACGAGAACGAAAACATACTCGGCATTAACAGGCGGCTGCTTATCGGCGCCACCGACATGGACCTCAACGCGACGGTGGAATACATCCACCGCTACGGCGGCCTGGCCGTCGCCAGCCACGTCGACCGGCCGGCCTTCAGCTGCACCAGCCAATTGGGTTTCGTCCCGGCCGACCTCTTCGACGCCGTCGAGATATCGCCCTTCGCCGACGCGGAAGATTACGCCGACTGCGGGTACCCCATAATCCGTTCCTCCGACGCCCACCGCCCCCAAGAGGTAGGCGCCGGCTTCACGATATTCGAACTCGCCGCGCCGACGTTCGCCGAAATTAAGATGGCCCTCGCCGGCGAAGGCGGCCGCCGCATCGCCGGCTACGGCACATAAGAACGGTGGCAACGTGGAAGACATTTCCCTGCATATTCTCGACATAACTCAGAACTCCATCCGCGCCGGCGCGACGAAGGTGAGGGTCGAGGTAGTCGAAAATACGCGGGAAAACGTGCTCCTCTTCGTCATCCGCGATAACGGCTCCGGGATGACCGAAGCGCAGCTTTCGCGCGTCCACGACCCCTTCTTCACCACCCGCACCACGCGCGCCGTGGGGTTCGGGTTACCGCTGTTAAAACAAACCGCGGAACAGGCCGGCGGCGGCCTGGCCGTCACGTCGGCGCCCGGCGAGGGAACGACGGTGGAAGCGCGGTACCGACTCGACAGCATCGACAGGCCGCCGCTGGGCGACGTCGCGACGACGATATGGACGCTCATCGTGACGAACCCGCGGGTCGAGTTCGACTATCGCCACGAGCTCGACGGCGCCCGGTTCGAGCTCAGCACGGAGGACCTCAAGGCCAAACTCCGGCGCCGCCGGCTGGGTACGCCCCGGCTGGCCAAGGCGCTCCGCAAGTACATCTCCGAAAACGAGGAGCGGCTGGCGGCCGCCGGAGCGGGCCCGGAAGCGCCGCGCCTCGAGGCGGAGGGAAAAATATGAAGCTCGAAGACCTGCGCAAGATCGTCGAGAAGACCGCCCCCGACGAATTGGCCGAAGGGGGCGCGCGCTACACCATAGTCGTGGGGATGGGGACGTGCGGCATCGCCGCCGGCGCCCGGGAGGTCCTGGCCGCGATAATAGACGAGCTCGACGAGCAGGGCATAACGGACGTTATCGTGTCGCAGTGCGGCTGCCGCGGCCTGTGCGAACGCGAGCCGCTGGTCTATATAACGTCGCCGGAAAAGGAAGAGGTAATATACGCCGACGTGACGCCGGCGCGGGCGCGCGAGGTCGTCGCCTCCCACGTAGGCCGCGACGAGCCGGTCGGGGCCTACGTCCTCGACGCCGGCGAGCTCCTGTAGCGCCCCGGGCCGCGAACGCGGTTGACACCCGCTCCGGCGGGGAGTATAATAAAAGGCGAAGGAGGTAAAGGACGCCGGCGCGGGCGCTTAGCTCAGTTGGTAGAGCGCTGCTTTCACAGAGCAGAAGTCACAGGTTCGAGTCCTGTAGCGCCCAAAAAGCCGCGACCCGCCCGGGCGGGTTGCGGCTTGATTTTTATGAAAATATTTAAGTACGCGGTTGCGGCTTGCGTTTGCGCGTCGGCGGCCGCCGGCGCCGCCGATAACGACGACCCGCCGGTCGCCGGCATAATCGCCGAGGACGCGACGTGGGCGGGAGAGGTTTACCTCGCCGGCGACCTACTAATAGCGGCCGGGGCGACGCTGACGCTCGAGCCGGGGACGCGCGTGACGGTGAGCCGGGAGGACGCGCTATCCCGAACGTTCGTGAAGCACGGGGCTAACTACGACGTCGAGGTCGTCGTCGCGGGCGCCCTCAACGTACGCGGCGCGCGCGACGCGCCGGTGATATTTGCCCCCGAGGCCGACGGCTCGCCGGACGATACGTGGGCCGGATTCGAATTGAAAAAAGGCGGTACGCTCACCGCAGGCGACGCATGGTTCGTCGGCGCGCGCTGGCCTTTACCGTCGGCGGCCGCGCTATCGGTTGACGTTTACGCGGTGGAAGAAACGCGTAAATCGGGCTCGGCGTACGTCCCGTACCAGGGTCGCGACGGAACGGGTAAAAGCGTCGGTTTCTACCCCGACGGCACGCTTATTCCCAAAGAGGTAATCAAAGCCAACCGCGGCTACTCGCGATGGATAATCGCGCCGTCGCTAACGGGTGTGGCGAGTTCGTTAGCCTTTCTGGCCGCTTTAGGTGCCGGCTTCGCCGGCCGCGGTGGCGAAGCTACGGCTATAATGATTATCGCACCTCCGCTTAGTTTCGGCCTCGGCTACGTCATAGGTTGGGGAATCGACACCGAATGGGGCGCGCGCCGCGCCCAAAACAAATGGCTCAAAGAGCACCCCGACTTCACGCCGCCGTTCTGAGCGCGTAAATCCTTGCGG
>DATKVX010000100.1 GCA_035529855.1 bacterium | reverse complement strand
GAAGTGGGCATCCGTTTCGCGATATAGTACAAAGTAACGGGCGAAACGAGCGGCGGGCGAAAGGCGGTGCCCTTACGGGGGTTCACGCCGTACGTGAAAGCCCTCCGAGCTCGAGCCGTGGATACCTCTGAGCCGCAACGCAGTTATAATTAAATTAGGAGCTGCGTGGCGATGACGTGTGGGAAGTTAATAAGGATAGCGGTCGTAGTTGGTACGGCCTTGGTACCTACGGCATCCGCGATAGGGGTTTACTTCGGCGGCGGCCTGGCCGCGTACGGCGAAACAAAGATAAGAACCCCCGACGGAATTCTGGGCGGCGACATGGGTCCCTCGTGGGCGGTGGGTGGCGGCTTAGCGATGCCGGTTTGGTGGCGCGGCGGCGCGGTAACCTTTACCCTGGACCTCACGACCGACGTCAACTTCAGCATGATCGACAAAAAATTCGAAGAGCGGTACCTATACAACAGGGGAACCAAAATTACGGCCATCCCTATCCGCGAAGCCGTGGTCTTCGGCGTCGGCGTGGGGCCGTCGGCCATGATTAAACCGTACGTCGGCTTCGGCGGCGGCGTTACCATAGTCAAATGGGAAGCTTACTATACCGAGTGGGGGAGTTGGCCTCACAAATTATATGATGCAAAGATCGACGGCGGTACCGACGTAAAGCCAACCTTCTCCATACCGTTCGGCTGCGATTTCCGGTTAACGCCGAATTTCAGCTTGGGCCCTCGAGCGGAATACTTAATAATAACGGGCGAAGTGGACGGTTATGACCCGCACAAAGAGGAGTGGTTCGAAGCGACCGTACCGAACATGTTCTTCTTCGGCGCCGCCGCCCGGTTGTACTTCTAAGTGGCGCGGTCGTTAACGTACTTACCCGAAGGGCCCCCTAAGGGGGGCCTTCTCGCGGCGGCTCGCATAGTAGTAGCGTGCGGTTAAAAATTTTATGCGTCGACGTACCGTTATGGCGATACGCGAGCGTGGTATCGCCCTCGCTCGAGCTCGCGACCGACGTGGGGTTCACCTCCAAGACGAAACAACTCGAGCGCACGGAACTGCGGGATTACGAACTGTCGTTGAAAACGGTCGCGGTCCGCGAGAGCTTCATCGTCGGCGTCGGCGTCGGCCCCGCCAAACCGTTCGCCGGCTTCGGCGTTGGCGTCGCCGGCATCCCGTGGACGTTCACCCAAATTTCCACCGGCGCGTAACTCGACAGCCGGACCGAGGTCAAAGCGGCCTTCGGGATACCTTTCGGCTGCGAGTTCCGGTTAACGCCCAACGTCGCGCTCGGCGCCCGGGCCGAACACCTGGTCATCACCGGCGAGGCCACGCCGGAGGTTCGCCTCGAGAACGTCCGCACCTTCATGCCGGACCCGTTCTTACTTACCGCGGTGGCGCGCGTAGATTTTTAACCAAAGCCTATAACGAGCGAAAAGCGCCCCGGCGGGGCGCTTTTCGCGTAGCACGAGAGCTAACGGCGGCGCCTTTGTTGCGGCGGCGTCGAATAACACAACTAGTAAAGCGACCCGTACGTTAACGTCATATGAGCAAAATGAACAAGGGTACGGCACGTAAAAACGTTTTCCCGTAATAAACCGAGTTAGTATCGGTATAGTATCTAAATAAAATATATTATATATTTACTCAACAATGTGCGTTATTTACTTAATAAAATACTTGCGGTTGTGTGTTTGGTATGGTAGGTTAAAACCGGTTATTAGATAAAGGGTGTTGCATCGGATACGTACTATTAACCGCGGAGGTTCGGGACATGAGGAAACTACTATCAATCGGGATGGTATGCGCGTTGTTAACGGTGAGTTGCGGTACTATCTTCCACGGGACGAGGCGAGACGTATCTTTTAGGGCTACCCCCGATTGCACTGTCATCGTCGACGGCGTCGAATACCAGACGCCGACGATAGTAAAACTAAAGCGGGGCGAATCCCATAAGGTAACGTTCGAGAAACCGGGTTATAAATCGCAGACGGTAATGATAGACAACGACCTGCTCGTAGGCACGTTGATAGCCGACATATTTCTCGGCGGCCTTATCGGCGTTATCGTCGACCTCGTGGACGGCGCCATGTATACCCTCACCCCGAAAGAGATCGACGCCAAGCTAAGAGAAGAGGGCGTGAGTTTGAATCTACCGGAAGCCGACGACGACGAATTCTTCGCCGTTCTAGTCGACCAAGCCCAGATAGACGCCTACTACGCCGCGAAAAATAGTAGCCCGCAATAATAAGTACGTCATAGCATGGAAGAAAGCGCCCGCGAGGGCGCTTTTCGTAAATATAAATACATAAAACCGTCAGAATAAGAAGCCGAGGGTCAAATCGACCGCGGGCCAAACGCCAAAAGTATCTATGACGTGGCCGCCGGCGTGGATTTCCTCGGTGCCGAAGGCGACGCCGACGCCGGGCGTCAAGGTCCCCCTCCCCGCGAACACCCAACGCCAGCCTACCAGAAAGACCGGGACGATCACGACGTCGGTATTACTCTCTCCCGTGGACTTGTCCTCGATCATGTTAAAACCGACGTTAACCTCGCCCGAAAGGAAAAAATCGCGGAAGCCGCCCATCGGGTAATACTTCGCGCCGCCCTTGAGGTTAACGTAACGCCACGTCACCGCTTCCGGCTCGTCGACGAATAAATACCCGCGTTGCGAATAGCCGAAGCCGCCGAAGCCGGAGACGGAGCCGTTCTCGGTGTGCTCGATGTTGAAGTTAAAAAAGCCGGTGGCCAAACCTAAAAGGCTTACGTCGAACTCGTTGTCGTAATCCATCGCACGCGCCGGGACCACGGCCACGACCGTCAAGGCCGAAACCGTTATCGCGATAAATAGCCCTCTCACGGTGCCTCCTCTCGATGCGTTTGAAATCCACGTCCCATTGTAAACTCGGCCTCGAAGACGTACGGTCGCATCACCTCCCTTCGCCGAACGCCACCTGCCAGCGCTCTTACGCCGGGAGGGTCGCTTTCGACCTCACTCGTTCTTTCCCGCGTACCTTCCTCGGCGACGGTAACACGCGCCGGGCTATTTGTCAAATTTATTTTAAACCCGCTCACGCCCTCCGGCCCCGCCTTACCGGTTGGACGCCGGGCAAAAAGCGGCCCGCCCAACGAAAAAAAGAGCGCCCTCCCGGGCGCTTTCTTTACGGGTCCCGTGAACTTCCCGATTGTTGCCGGCGCCGTTAAAAACCCAGTACCGGCAATTCAATTTTGAACTCCAGGTTACCGGACTCTACCGGCCCGCGCTCACGCGCCACGCCGTCGTACGGCTCGTACAACTCGCCGGTACGGAAGGCGTAAACCGGCTTAGTCCTGTGCGTAAAACCTACGACTGCCATAACCAACCCGCCGATCAACAGGGCACCACCTGTTATCAAAACAACCACTGCCGTCTCTTCGTCTCGGCCGCTGGCCCCTTCCCACATCAATACCTCCGACCCGACGTAAACCGCGATCACGCCTGTTTCCGCGATTACTAATCCGGTAACCCACACCCACGTCCTCGTACGACCCGGTTCTATTATCTCTCCTTCATTATAATACCCCCTCCCGGGTACGAAGACCAAGTAGGGATCGGTCACCTCGGCCGAAGGTTGCGGTAGCCCGTAACCACACCCCGAACAGCTTTCCGCCCGGACCTCGTTCTTCTTCCCACATAGGGGGCACTTGGCGTAGTCGTAGGCGCCGCTTATCGTTACGCTTGCCCAGGGGTCCTCGAGCGCCGCTGCGCCTTCGCCCTCCCGCGCCGGCTCGTCGGCCGGCACACCCCAGGCCGAAGAACCCCAAAGAATTAAAGAAGCCAAAATAACCGGGACCTGGGGAGTGCTTTTCGTGAAGGTGACCATTTCCCCTTCTCCTTTCTCCTTAAAAAACTCGAGCGGCCCTCGACAAAACTTATTCCATATAGACCCCACTGCGCTTATTTTAATCCACCGTCAATAAATCATCAACCTTATTAGTTAAAAAAAGCGCCCTCCGGGCGCCTTTGCGTCACCGTCCTCTTCTCTACCACTCCTCGTAGAACTCGACGCCCTCGCGCTCCTGCGCCTGGAGGAGACGGTAGTGCTCGTAGCCGTCCAGGAACTTGAGGATGAAGACGCGGTTCTGGGCCTCGGGCGCGAGGCTTAAAAATCGACGGTAGTAGTCCGAGGCGTTCTCGTAGTACTCGAGCTCGCGGTCGAAGCGGCGCCACTTCTTGGCCTCGGACCCTTTAATGCGGTATATGTCGCCTAACATCTCGTACGCGAACGGTCCGTCGGGGTTTTCGCGCCTTATCGCGTCGAAGAGCTCGAGGGCTTTATCGAAATCGCCGTTGTGGCGGTAGCACGTCGCGAGCGCCGTCTGGATGTCGTAGTTTTCGGGCGCCAGCGCTCGGGCTTTCTCGTAATATTTAATCGCCTCCGGGTACGCCTCCATGTTCTCGTACGCGATGGCCAACAGGTAGTGGGCGTCGAGGTCCTTCTTGTCCAGCTCGCAAGCCTTCTTCAACACCGCGGCGGCGTCGTTGTACCGGTCTTTGCGCAAATAAACGTAGCCGAGGTCGGTGCGGGCGCGCACGTGTTTGCCGTTGAGCCACACCGCCTCCTCGTATTCGGCGACGGCGTCGTCGAGCCGGTCCTGCGCCTTGTACAGGCGGCCGAGCTGATAATGACCCTCGAACGATTCGGCGTTTATCTCGACCGCCCGCCTGAGCTCGCGTTCCGCCGGCTTCCAATCCTCCATCGCGATATACGAACGGCCCAGGCCGAGGTAAGGCTCGATGCGGCCGTCGTCGGCGTCTTTGGCGCGCGCGTACGCGCGCACCGCGTCGGGCCACTTTTTCGTCTTCTCGTACAACTCACCCAGCGAGAGGAAAGCGTCGATTTTTCGGGGTTCGATTTCGGTAGCGCGCTCGAGCGCCCGCTCGGCCTCGTCGTAATTTTCACGCCCGAGCTCCATCCGGCCGTGGTCGTAGAACGCGTCGTAGTACCGCGGGTTCTCGCCTTCGGCCTTGCGGTAATACGTCGCCGCGGCTTCGAAATCTTTCAACCCCTCGTCGGCGCGCGCCAGATAGTAGTACACGCGGTCCGCCATCTCGCGCGGCGAACCCGCGGCCCCCAGCACCCGCTTGGCGTCGCGGTACTTCCCGCGGCCCACGTACGCCTGTCCCAGGCCGACGCGAGCCTCGACGTTGGAGGGTTCGACTTTGATTACCTTCTCCAGGCTGTTCTCGGCGGCTTCGAACCGGCCGGTAGCCACCGCGGCGAGGCCCCGGTACAGATGGCCGCGGACATTGTCGCGCGACAACCCCACCAATCGGTCCGCGTACTGGAAGGCGCGTTCATACTCCCCCTCGCGGTAGAGGAGTTCGCCGAAGCGCTCGAGCGCGAGTTGGTGGTTCTCGTCGCGTGACAACGCCTTTTCGAACGACGAACGCGCCGGGGCGTAATCGCGAAGGCCGAATTGCGCTACGCCCAACTGGCAGTACGCCTCGGCGTCGCCGGCGCCGGCGTCCAGCGCGTCCTTGAGAGTACGCTCCGCCCGCGGGTAATCCCCGTCGCGGTTATAAAGGGTGCCCAAAAGCAACAACGCGGCGCTGTCGCGGGGGCGGAGACTTACGACCCGCTCGAGCGCCTTAGCAGCGCCGAACTCGTCGTCGAGGGCGAGGCGAGCTCGGGCCAGGTGCCAGTACGCGTCCGCGTCGTCCGGCTCGAGCCGGCTCATCTCCTCGTAGTGCTCCGCGGCGCGGGCGTAATCGCCCCGGCCGAAGTAGATAGCCGCCAGCCGCCCGTGGGCCTGGACGTTGCGCGGTTCGGCCCGCAGTACCCTCTCATACTCGGCGGCGGCATCGCCGGCGCGGGCGAGTTTACCCTCGTAGAGGGCCGCGAGCTCCAGCCGGTCCGCCGTGTCGCCCGCCCGCGCGACCAGCTCCTCGAGCGCCTTGGCCTGGTTCTTATAGTCGCTGCCGGCGCCGTAGAGGTCCGCCAGCGCGCGCCAGCTTTTCAGGTTGTTGGGGTCGGCCCGCACCACGTCCTCGTACGCGGTGACGGCGCGCGCCCGCTCGCCGAGCTTCTCGGCCAGGAAGGCGATCTTGTAGGAGAGCTCCGCCGACTTCCCCGACACGGCCTGAAGGCGGCCGTAATAGTCGAGGGCGGCGCGCTCATCGCCGGCGCCCTCGTAGGCTTCGGCCAGGCCGCGGAGCGCGTCGGCGTTGGCGGCGTCGAGGGCGAGGGCGCGCTCGAACGCGCCGATGGCGTCGCGCCACTCCCGCTCGCCGAGCGCCGTTTGGCCCTGGTAAAGCAGCTCGCCCAGGTCCCCGCCTTGCTGGGCCGCCGCGGGGAAACACATAAAAGCCGCGGCCGCGAGTACCGAGGCCGCTTGCCGCATCCCGTTTAGCGTAATCTTCGACGTCATCGTTTGCCGAAGGCGGGACTCGAACCCGCACGAAGTTAAACTTCACTAGACCCTGAATCTAGCGCGTCTACCAATTCCGCCACTTCGGCCCGTTACTATCTCTAAATTATATTCGCCCCGCGCCTTAAAGTCAAGTTATTAACGGAAACCGCGGCGTCCTTGCTTTTGGCGTGCCGGTGTGATATTAATTGACGTCAAAACGACGTGCCACTCCTGTGATAAGGTAGGGTGATATATGCGTTTCGTTTTAATAATACTCTGGGCCGCGGCGCCGGCGTCGGCGCTGGTGTGGGGGTTGGGCGTGGGCGGCGGATTCGGCATGCCGGTAGGCGACTACGGCGAAATCGTGGGGGCCTCCGCGGTCGCGGACGGCCGCGCCATTATATGCCTTACGCCCAACCTCAGCCTGACGGCCGGCGTCGGTTACCGCATCAAACATAACCCCAAAGAATCGGAGGGCGCCGACGTCGCGAGCTACGACGTCATTCCCATCCTGGCCGGCGCGAACTACCGTTTCGATTACCTACCCTGTATGCCGTACGTCGGCGGCGGCGCCGCGGTCGCCGTCTCCAAGGCCACCGTGCCGGCCGCGGCCGGGCCCGAAGAGCACAAGGCCACGCGGCTGGGCCCCTTCGCCGAGGGCGGGATGGAATACTATCTCGCCGAAAATTTCGGCTTAGATTTGCGGGGCCGGTTTATGGCGACCTTCGGCGGCGACAACGTCGCGTACAAAGACGCCCCGGTAGAGGCCGACAACTATCTCGCTTTCGACGCATTGCTCGGCTTCTTCCTTTACCCGTAGCGGGCGCCGGTTTGGCCTTGATTTAGCCCCGGCCGTATGTTAGCTTGCCGCGTTATTACTAACGGCGCCGGCCTAACCCCCTATGAACGAAAAAAGCGAAATCGAACTTTATATTCGCGTCGACGGCGTTGAGCACGGCCCCCTCACCGTAGGCGAGATCAAGGCCTGGGTCGACGGCGGCAAGTTTCGCCCGACGGACTACATCCGGATGGCGGACAAGAAGGCCTGGGTCAAGGCCGAGAACCTGGTCCACCTCAAAGCGCTCTTCGACGAGGCGCGCGAGAAGAGAGAGCGCGGCGCCTTCGCCACCTGGCTCGGCAACATCCGGGACGGCAAGTCTCCCATAGTGCTCACGCCCGTAGGCCGGGCCGAAGAGGAGAAGCGCATCGCCGTCGAACGCGAAGCCCTCGTCGAGGAACGGGCCGCGCTCGAGGAACAGGGAGAAGAACTCCGCGGCCAGCTCGAGAAGACCATCACCGAGCGCGAAGAAGAGCTCGCGCGGCTGGAGGCCGAACGGGAGGACGCGCGTAAGCGCCTGGAGGCCGAGCGCGACGAGGATGTTAAGCGCATCGCCGCCGAGCGCGACGCCGAACGACAGCGGCTCATTACCCAATACGAGGAAGAAGTCGCCCGCGCCAAAGATGAACGCGACGGCGAAGTCTCGCGGCTGGCCTCCGAGCGCGAACGCCTGGACGCCGAGCGCACCCGCCTGGCCGACGAGGAACGCGAGCTCGCGACGATGGGTAAGGCTATGAAGCGGCGCCGGCGGATGCCGTTCGTCGTGGCCGCCGCGGTGGTCGTGCTGGCGATACTTATAGGCGCGCCCTCGTACTATTTCTTCATCTACAAGCCGGGGCGCGAGATAGCCGCCAAGCTGGCGCGCATCTCGGACCTCGAGCGCAAGATCGACGAGCTCACCAGCCAGTATGAGGTGGCGCTGGCCGCGGGCGACAGGGCCAAAGCCGACGAGATAGCGGAAGAGCTCGAGAAGGCCCGCGAAGAGCGCGACAAGCTGGCGGAAGAGGTCCCGGACGAGAAGAGGATGCCGACGACGCGGGGCAAGGCCAAGCTCGCCGGCCTGCTGCGGGCGGAGGGCGGCGGCGCCGAGGACCCGGCCCGCTCGGGCGGCGCCGTTACCGCCGGCCTGAGCGGCGCCATGGGCGGCGTGCGCTCCACGTACAGCCGCGAGCTCTCCCGGACCCCCGGCCTTGAGGGCCACGTCATCGTGAGGATAAAGGTGGCCGCGGACGGAACCGTCACCGGCGCCAACGTCGTCTCCTCCACCATCGGCAACTCCGCGGTGGAGAGCACCGTCACGGCCGCGGCCCGCCGCGCGCGCTTCGCCCCCGCCGCCGGCGAGACCTCCCTCACCTACAAGTTCGACTTCTCGCCGTAACCCCCCGAAAACCGACGCGTAATAAAAACCGGCCTCGCGGCCGGGTATTTTGCGTAGGGCCGTACCTTCAGGTGCGGCCGCCTTGTTATCCGCCGGTTTAAACCGGCGGTTAGGGCGTTCGCGGGTGACTAACCGGCCGTTCAAGCGGCCGGTTTCGGTTTCGGTAGGAGCCGGTCTTTAGGCCGGCCCGGTAGAATATTCCCCGCCGACAGGAACGTCGGCTCTCCCGGCCCTACGCCGACAGGAATGTCGGCGCCACGTTTCAACCGACAGGAATGTCGGTTCTACCGGAACAACGCCCGGATGCGGCCCAGCGAGGCGGGCGCGACGGCGGGATAGTACGAGAACGAGAGGCGCGCGTTGTAGCCCCAGTAGTCGACGGTCCCCGTTTCCGCCGAACTGGTTCTCCCGAAGCAGCGGTGGTACGCCGACATGCTGCCGCAATACAGCCCCGCGCCGGCACCGGAGCTGCTCTCGAACGTTATCTCCAGAATAAGGTTGTCGGCGTTGTTATAGTCGAACGTCGTCGCCATCGGGACCGGATAGAAGCCGCTCTGCGCCGGCAAGTTGTAACTCGAGAACGACGCCACGAGCGCGGGGGTATTGCCGCCGTAGTTGTCCCGGAAGTTATTCGTCAAGGCCGACAGGGCCGTGTGGCAAAGGTAGAACCTGGCGCCGGCGTACGTACTCGTCGCGAACGAGCTCTTCTGGAGCTCGAACTCGTTCACCGCGCCGGCGCGGTCGATGGCCTCCCGGTCGAAGAGCATCTGGAACCGGCAGCCGCTCGGGAAGGCCATAGGCCACCACGGGAACAGGTTCTCCGTCGAGCCGTTGTCGACCGTAACCTGAACGCCGGTGGCTCCCGCGGCGGCGACGAAAACCGCGAGCGCGGCAAATGAGATTATTAAGAGAGTTGACTTTTTCATCCCGACGCCTCCTCGCTTTCATTAATAAAAGGTTGTGCCGACGTCCAGTATATAACTTATTCCGTACCGACGCTACGCTAAAACGCTCCCGTAAAAAACCCGACCTCGCGGCCGGGTTATTTAGCGTAGGGCCGTACCTTCAGGTGCGGCCGCCTTATTTATTGTATTATGAGATTCGGGCCGACCTAAAGGTCGGCCCCTACATTACTCCTATCCACGCTCGCCCCGCCGCAAGAAAAACCCGGCCTCGCGGCCGGGTTTCTTAAACGTCCCCTTGCAGATCTAACCGGCTTTCGCGGGAGGGGGCGTTTTGTTGTTATTCTTCTTCGCCTCGCGCGCGGCCTCGGTCTCCGCGAGGGTCCGCTTGCCGAAGCGCGAGTAGACGACGGCGCCCATGCCGATGCCGGAGGCGGCGATGAAGATTATCTTGCCGACGCCGGCGAATACGCCGCCGATCTTCTCCATCGGGCCGCCCGGCAGCGCGATTATGTCGCCCAGGAGCGCGGCGCCGTGCAGCAGGAGCAGGCCGATGAAGATCTGGAACATGACGTGCTTCTCGCCCACCAGCCGGCGGCCTATTATCCGCGCCATCACGACGTAACCGACGAATACCGCCACCACGGCGGCGAGTATCACAATGGGAATCAACGGGATGCCGATGAGGGATACCGCCATGAAGACCAGCGCCACCGGCAACAGGATCATTATCCCCACGCCCAGCAGCGCCGAGCGCGGGAAGTCGCCGGCGAGGTGCTCGTCGACGCGGCCGAACTGGCGGGGCAGGAACGTCGTGAGCAAGAGCGCGACCAACATCAGGAAGCCGAAGAAGACGACCTCCTTCACCACTTCTACGATCCGCTTGGAGAGGTCGCCGGCGGCCTCGCCCAGTACGCCGAACCACTTAAGACCTTTCAGGCCGGGGATGCCGCCCTCGACGCTCACTTGCTCGCCGCCGACCTCGGCCTCGGGCGAGACGTCGGCGGTGCCGCCCACGTTCACTACGTCGCAGCAGATGACGGCCGTGGGCTCGACGCGGAGGTGGCCGCCGACGCACACGGCGTCGCCGTTAACCGTTCCCTTAACCGTCAGGTTGCCGCCGATGCAGACCGCATCGCCTTCCACGACCTCGCCTTCTTCGACCACGAGGTCCCGCCCTACAACCACGCGGTCCTCGCCGTCGCCCTCCTCGCAACACACTTCAACTTCCACCCGCGGCCCCGCGAGCGCCGTTTCGCCCGTCGCCGCGGCCTCCGCCGCCGTCTCGGGCTCCTGCGCGAGCGCGGCCTGCGCCCCGATGAAGGTCAAATTCAACGTGAGGAGGACCGTGATAGGCAATAGCGCTTTCATCTTTCTCTCCTTAATTACAGATCGGGGGAAACAAACTTTTAAATGACCCGAACCAGCGGCGCCGCGGCCCGAGAGCCTGCGCGCCACACCAGATAAAAGAGCGCGACGGCGACGAACGCGCCCGCGTAAACCGCCGACGACGATTTAAGGCCTTCCCAGGCGAGCTGCGAACCCGCCGACCCCAGCGCCGAGACGAGCTTACCCATCACGTGCGCCGGGACGGCGAGGGCCCGGGCGACCTTCCAATAGTCGACTACAGCCGTCACCAGGCCGTTAAAAGCCCCGGCCGCCGCGGCCCCGAGCGCCGGTTTGAATAACCACGCCCACGCGCCGGCCGCAACCGCAGCCGCCGCGGCGGACGCGGCTATCGTAACGCGCGCGAACGCGCGCCGGCCGCGGGCCTCGCGCCCCTTCGCCAGGCGGGCGCGGCGTACCACGTCGGCGGCGAACGTCGGCGACGGCTCGAGCCGAGGCGCCGCCTCGAACGCGGCGACAGCCCGCGTCAGAACCTCGTACTCGCGCCGGCACGCCGGGCAAGCGGCGAGATGCTCGTCGAAACGGACCCGCGCTTCCGGGTCAAGCTCGTCGTCGAGCGCCGCGTTCATTAAAGCCTTAATTTCCGAGCATTTTTCCGCCATCGTCGTTCTCCATTATCTTATACGTATTTTGCCAGCGTTTGTTGCAGCTTTTCGCGGCCGCGGTGGATGCGCGCCTTAACGGTCCCGAGCGGCATCCCCAACGCCTCCGCAATTTCTTCGTACGACATCCCCTCGCGGTGCCGCATAATCAGCGCGCCGCGGTACGTCGGCGGAAGGGACGCCAGCGCCTCGTCGATGGCCTGTTGCACTTCGGCTCGTTCGGCGAGTTCGTCCGGCGCCAGCGTCCGGTCCGGCGCGTCGGCCTCCCGGAGTCCTCGCCCCTCTTCATCTTCCCACACCAGCGAGACCGTCGGCACCCTCCTCTTGCGGAGCCAATCGAGGCAGCGGTTATGCGCTATCCGATATAGATACGGAGAAACCGATTTGGAGGGGTCGAAGGAGGACAAGCCGAGGTAGAATTTTACGAAAGCCTCCTGCGCCAGGTCTTCGGCGACTACGGCGTCGCCCACCAGCCGCCGGCAATAGTCCAATATGCGGCGGCTATATTTATTGACGAGCTCTTCGAACGCG
>DATKVX010000099.1 GCA_035529855.1 bacterium | reverse complement strand
ACCATCGCCTCTTCGTGCGAATCGCCGCGGGCCACGTGTCTGCTGTCGCACGTTTGAATCGCCGCGACGTAATCAGGTTTGCCTTCGGCCGGCCTTAATGCCGTGCCCGGTATCGCCCCCGCGTCCTCGACGGCGCGGTAGAGGTCGCCTAAGTCCCAGCGGTAGCCGTCCTCGCAATTACTACAACTCGGAAATCCGAAAATATATCCTTTGCATTCGTGACACTTCACCTTTTCCGGCAGTATTATTTTAGGCATTGATTTCCTCCTTAACTGCTATTTTTGCCGGTTGCTTCGCCCTTGCGACGAGCTCGCGCCAGCGCCACCCCGCCACGGCGCCGGCCACGGCGGCCTCGCGGGCCGCCGCTTACGTTTCCTATGACAAAAATCTTCAACGGTTCGCCGGAGGCGTTCACGATAAGTCGCTGCCGTACGTTTCGACTTCGGCAGTTCATTACCTTCGTCATCGTAGAGGCCTTCGGCTTGTGTGAGGTCGGCGGCGTTCACGCTTCGACGTATTCCCTATCCGTGTCGCCGCATGCTGTCTCAACCGAAATCATGTGTTCGCGCTCTACTTCTTCGGCTTCCGTGGCGTCGAGTTCCTTGTAGATTACGATGAGGTCGTGATGGACCTGGTCGGCGAGGTCGCGCATAACCTTCCGCCAGGCGTCGGTGTCGACGGTGCCCTCGAGGTGTGCCGTGCCATAGAGGCGTCCCGCGACGACGAGTAGGTCGTTTGTGTTGCTTTTAATTTCCGATACCATTTCGGACTCCTTTTGTATTGAATTATTAGAGAGCTATTAATCTTGTGGATGTGGGGTTGGATTTTGCGTTTCCCCGAAAGACCAACTTAAAAGTTCCATTATCGTCGTTTTGCTCGGATATTTATTCGTCGCTGTTATAAAACCAGCTAATAATTCATCAAGGCTTTTATGTAACTCTATATGGCGTTGTTTATGTTCTTCGGATGTCATCTTGTTCCTTTCTGCGCTTCCGCGCTGTTAATTTTGGGAACGGGATGTTAATCAAATTTTTTACCGTAGGGCCTTTTGCCAGCGGGTAGTTAATCGGCACCAGCACAAGGGGCGCGCCCCATCATCGTTCTCCTTTTAGTATCGGTTTTGCCGACAGGTTAGCGATCAGAATTGGAGGCGGCGGGAATCGAACCCGCTCCGCGACAGTGCGCTTCGGCCTTTAGCCGCGTCGAACCTTTCGCGCCCCCGTGGGGCGGGATAAACGCCGAAAGAACCCGCCCCCGGCACAAGGGCCGCTATAGTAATTTAAGAGCACCGATAAGATTCAATATCCCTATGGCAACGTATCCCGCCGCCCAATATTTATCTTTTTCGCAAATTCTAATAGTGGCTATAGCGCCACAAAACGCAGCCACAAAAGCATTGAAAGCACCTATTATTATATCCATCTCGCTTTCCTCTCCGGCGGGGGCGGCGCTACATACCGTCCCCGCGCTCGTTGGGGTGTTACTGATTTCGATTTTTATACGCCGCGCCCTTTTTCCGACGAAACTTACTGGCCTGGCGGGGCGTCGGCGGTGTTACGCTCCAAACGACTGGCTGATTTGTTACCGAAGTACCACACGCTTTGCATTGTTGATGTTCTAATTCGTTCGGCGTATTGCATTTTGGACACCGCCTAATTTCCCTACCGCACGCCTTACGGAACCGTTCGTTCGTCTCCGCAAACTCGCGGTTCGTCTCTTTGCCTAAACCCGTTTGCATCGCTCTCCTCCTCGTTGGCCCCGCCGGGGTGTTACGGGTTAATCTTCCATCTCCGCCCCACACCGGGGGCAAACGGCCTCGCTCGTCCAGCAGTCGCATTCCGGGCAGGGCCGTACCTCGCCGCTTGCGCGGTCAACGTCGCGGTGCGTCGTGCCGGGGGGTAGGTAGCCGTCCTCGCTCATTTCGTATCCTTTTTGGCGGGGCGGCCTGCCGAACCGGCCGTTGCGACTACCATACCGTCCTCGATAATGACGCCGACTTCTCCGGACTCGTCTACTCGTTCGATCCATATTTGATAGCCGTCCGCCGCGGCCATCTCGGCGATGATGTGCAGGTTGTCGTCGTCCAGGAGCGAGCCGTCGTGGATAATAACGACCTTGAGCTTGGGGTTCGCGGCCATCGCGACGGCCGTGGAGATGCGCGTGAGCTCGGCGGACGACGCCTGCTCGAGCGGCCGGCCGTCGTAGAGAACGCCATCCTCGTTGAACGATAGGCCCGGTACGGGGAAGGTCGCGCTGGCGAGCGCGGTCGTCTTGCGGTCGTCGATCGCCTGTATCTGCGCCGTGACGCTCTGCATCGCGCCGTGAGCGGCATGGAGTTGGCCTTCGAGTTCGAAATATTGCTTCTTGACGCGGACGCAGGCGTTGACCTCCTCTGCGTTAGCGACCTGGGCGTGCAACGCTGCGATTTCGTCGTCCCATAAACCGATGTTCTGCGCGTCATTTTCGAGGTTGTTGTATTCGGCGTGGAGGCTTTCCAGTTTGGCCTCCGCCGCCCCTATCTCGGCAGACAAACGGCGCCGGGAGTTATCTGCCCGGACTGCCTGCGCGGTTTTGGCGCTTAATTCCTCGAGTTGGGAGATTAGGTCCACGGCCGATACTAGTTCATCTGGCACGCGGTCTTCATTCCACGGGGGGAGTTTCGCAATCGCCCCTTCGAGCCGCTTCGCCTCGCGGTTTACGTCCGTCCGATTATCGAACAGTACCTTGCGCTCGACCGCTAAGGTGTCGAGGTCCAGCCCGAGATCAACTACTTCCAACAGCGCCCCGAGTTGGTCCCGCGCCTTCATCCGCGCGAACGCCAGCGGGTCGAAGGCGATTTTGCCGAACAGGCCGTCGAGGAGCTTTTGCGGCGTCGGGTACTCCGCGTT
>DATKVX010000098.1 GCA_035529855.1 bacterium | reverse complement strand
AGCTCGAGCGGAAGGGAGTAGTCGCCGCCGGACCACCTGAACGTAATCTTGCCGTCGTACTTCCCCGGTAGCGTATCCGGCGGGACGAAGAGGTCGAACCAGAAAACGGTATTCTCGCCGGCGACGACGTCGGCGTGGCCGATGACCGGCACCAGCGGGTCGGGCCAACGGCCTCGCCCCAAGCCCACGGTGAAGTTCGTAGCCGGGTCGACCGAGGGCCAATTGACGGGAAGGTATACTTCGCGGTAGACGGATATGTTGGCCGCGGCGACGTTGCCCCTCGGGCCGCCGAGGTCGTATATCTCGAAAGAAACGACGCGAGGTTGGTCGGAGTTAATTACGACCTGGAACGGCGCCCACTCGCCGCGGGCGGCCTTTAAGGAGATACGGTCGCCGTCCCAGACGTACGTCTCGGCGGGGCGCGGCGCGTCCGGCTCAACCTTGGCGATGCAGCCTTCCGCCCAGATTATTACCTCGGCTCGAGCGGAAACGCAGGCCGCGAAACTTAATAACGCAGATATTAACAGGTAACGCAAACGCACATCCGGACCGCGCCCCCTTAGCGGAACAACGCTTTAATCTTTCCCATACTCGCGGGCGCCACGGCCGGGTAAGCGGGCTCCTGCTCGGCGGCCATCCCCTTAACCTTGTTAAAACCGGGAAGGCGAAAGACCATCGAGCCCGTCGCCGTGTACTTCGCGACCGCGTTCAGGTCGTAAATGGCGACCCACGCCGAGCCGTCGCCGCTGTTGACGGTGACGACGTTTACCATGCCGCCCGCGCCGACCGTGTTCACGATCGAGCCCGCGGCGTCGAGTTTGTGAAGCGCCGAGCCGGCGCCGACCCACGTCGCGTCGTCTTCGTTGTTCACGGCGACGCAAGAGCCGCCGGCGAGCGGCGTCCGGAAGACGACGCTTCCCGCGGTATTCACGCGCACGACGTTGCCGCTTTCGACGACGGAAACGGAGTTGTCCTTGGCGTGGGCGGCGCACCCGCCCGGCGAGCTGAAGCCGCCGAAGGACGCAACGACGGAACCGGCGGCGGTGACCCGAAGCAGTACGCCCGCGGTCCCGTCCGTCGCCCAGGCCGACCCGTCGCTCGCGGCCGACGACACCCAGCTCGCGCGGCCCAGCGGCACGTTGGCCGTCTCCTTCCCCACTTTATCCAGCCGGGCGACGCCGGGGGGATTATAAACGCGGACCCAGCAACCGCCGTCGGCCGGGTTCACCGATATTTGCTCGGTGCTGTAGCCGCGGCGGAAGAGTTCTTCGCCTTCGGCCGTCATCTTCACGACCGTACCGGCGTTCACGGTGAACCAGACGCTGCCGTCGCCCGGGTCTATCGCAACGCCGTACGGGTATATGAAAGGTCCGACCGTACGCACGATCGAACCCGACGGCGAGAGCTTGACCATCCTGCCGCCCCAGGTATCGCCGACCCAGGCGCCGCCGCCCGTGGCGTACGCCGCCGCGGCGACACATATTACTATAAACACACCCATCAACCGCATCGCCGAACCTCCTCGCTGCCGCCGTCCCATAAGCGACGTTCGTCGTAAAATAACACACCTCGCGACCTTTCACAATCGGCTTCGTTTCCCTAAAAGCCTCGCCGCTCCCGCTCTCTTATGCTAAATTCGTAGCGATATGCCGCACCGAAGCGAACCGGTCAACGCGCTCTACGCGCTCGCGTCGCCGTGCCGCCTTTGCCCACGGGAGTGCGGCGCGTTGCGGGCCGAAGGGGAATCCGGCACGTGTAATGTCGGCGTCTTGCCGCTAGTCGCCTCCACCGGCCCCCACTTCGGCGAGGAACGCGAGCTCGTGGGACGCGGCGGCTCCGGCACGATCTTCTTCGCCGGCTGCAACCTGGGCTGCATCTTCTGCCAGAACTACGACATCAGCCACCTCCGCGCGGGCCGGGAGGTAACGCCGGCCAAGGTAGCCGAAATGATGCTCGCGCTCGAGCGCCAGGGCTGCGAGAACGTCAACGTCGTGACGCCCACGCACGTAGCGCCGGCGGTAGCGGAAGCGGTCGAGCTCGCCCGGGCGCAAGGGTTAACGGTCCCGATAGTCTACAACTCGGGAGGATACGACGGCGTCGAAGCGCTCAAGCTGCTCGAGGGTTACGTAGACATATACATGCCGGACGCGAAGTACGGCCCCGCGGCGCCGGCGGCGGAGCTCTCGGCCGCGCCCAACTACTTCGAGAGGATGACGGAGGCGCTGCGCGAGATGCACCGCCAAGTGGGCGACCTGGAGGTGAACGGCCGCGGCGTCGCGACGCGCGGCCTCCTCATCCGCCACCTCGTCCTGCCGGACGGCCTGGCCGACAGCGAGCCGGTC
>DATKVX010000097.1 GCA_035529855.1 bacterium | reverse complement strand
GGGGGGGGCGCAAGCGAATTGAGGGGGTTTTCGCGGAAACGGTTTTTTAGAGATATCGGCGGCTAAGGCCCGTACATCCCGGCGGATAGGAATACGGCTAACGAGGTCAGGGCGCCAAAGGAAAGCGGAGGAATACGATGCGGTGTGGGGTTTTAATTCTTACTTCCGGATTATTATTGACTTTGGTTTTGTTTTTAATACCCCGTTAAAGCGATAGGGAGGCGTTAAAATGCTACCGAAAAAGAACAAAATGAAGCTCGATAAAGCCATTAAAAAATGGCGTACCGGTATCAAAAAGCGCGGCGTTATTACGCTAAAACTTCGGAGCGCAATACAAGGCGCGGGATATGAAAAACGGGGCCCGAAAAATTTTAACTTAATACAAGGAGTATATATCCCGAAAGGGTTTATATTTAACGGCCCCGTTAAATAAATGCAAACGTCTCGAAGAAACTCGGCTAGACGATTTTATTCACATTTACCCGTACCCGGCCGGGGCGAAAGGGGGACTATTCGAGAAAGAAAATGACCTTCAAGCCGCGTTTATAAAAGTATATACCCACCCAAAACTCGGTTTAACCAGAATTATTGACGAAGAATACAAACCCTCCGGGTCGACTAAAAGGTTAGATATATTATGCGACGGTTCTGACGGGAGGATACTAGTCGTAGAGCTGAAGAATAGTAATGGCGAACGGCGGGCAGTCGAACAATTATTGGCCTATATTGGGGATATTAAACGCGAAAAAGCCACCGCGGAAGTTGGAGGGATATTAATAACGGGGACCGTCGATCCGGATACTTTACACGCGATTTTCGGCCTCGATAAAGAAAACCTTATAACCTGGTTTCAATATTGGAAAACTGAAAAAGGGTCCCTCGAATTCGAGGAAATTACTAAGGCGACCGTTAAAGATTTTACTGATAAGATCGAAGGGTTTACAGCCTAGTATCGGACGCTTCGCTTATATAGTAACGGAGGCAGTATAATGAAGATCGCAGATTACGACCTTCCGGACGAGCTGTATTACCACGGCGAGCACGCGTGGGCGAAGCTGGAGGACGACGGCCGCGTGCGCGTCGGCATGAACGACTTCTTCCAGAAGGCCGCGGGCGACGTCGTCTACGTCGACCTCCCCTTCGAGGACGACGACGTAGCGGCGGGCGAGACCTGCGGCAAGGTCCAGTCGTCGAAGTGGGTGGGCAAGCTCGTGGCGCCGGTCTCGGGAACCATCGTCGAGGTCAACGAAGATTTGGAGGGCGACAGCACGCTCATCAACAAGGACCCCTACGGCGCCGGCTGGATTATGGTCATCCAACCGTCCGACTGGGAGAGCGAGAAAGCGGCCCTCATGCAGGGCGACGCCGTCGCGGCGTGGATGAAAGGCGAGATGAAGAAGGCCGAAGAGAGCGGCTAGCAACCCCGGGCCGTCTACCGGCGGAGGTGGTAGTATGAAACTGGACGTCCCCTACGGCAAGGAGACGGTGCCGCTCGAGGTGCCGGACGACGCCGAGGTAGTTTATCCCAACAAGGTCGAAGCCCGCGACGAGGGTAAGGTCCTGGCGGAAGCGCTGGCCAACCCCATCAACGCCAAGGCCTTCGCCGACTTCCTGGCGGACGCGCGCGACGTCCTCTTCATCGTCAACGACGCCACGCGCCCCACCCCCACCGCCCGGGTCCTCGAGCTCATCAAAGACGACCTCGCCGGCGTGAACGCCTCCTACATTATCGCCACCGGCGCCCACCGCGCGCCCACGGAGGAGGAGCTGCGCGAGATCTTCGGCGGCCTTTACGACGACGTCAAGGACCGCATAATAATCCACGACGCCACACGCGACGAGGATATGGTCCACATCGGCACCTCCACCAACGGCACCGAGATGTACGTCAACCGCGCCGGCGTCGACGCCCATAAAATAGTCATCATCGGCTCCGTCGAGCCGCACTACTTCGGCGGCTACACCGGCGGCCGCAAGGCCTTCCTGCCCGGCATCGCCTCCCGCAAGACCATTGAGCAGAACCACAAGTACGCGCTCCGGCCTGAGGCCAAGGCGCTCGCCCTGGAGGGCAACCCGGTCCACGAGGACATGGTCGACGCGCTTAAGACGATCGCGGACAAGGAGATCTTCTCCATCATGACGGTACTCGACGGCGAGCACCGCCTTTACGCCGCGACCGCGGGTCACATCCACGACTCGTTCTACGCGGCCATCCAGGCCGCGAACGAGGTCTTCTGCGTACCGGTCTCCGGGGAGGCCGACGTCGTCGTGAGCGTCGCGCCCTACCCGATGGACATCGACCTCTACCAGTCGCAGAAGGCGCTCGACAACGGCAAGCTCGCGATGAAGGACGGCGGCATCCTCATAATGGTATCGAAGTGCCGGACCGGCGTGGGCGACGAGGCGTTCCTGGAGCTGCTGGCGAGCTGCGCCACGCCGCAGGAAACGCATGCCAAGCTCGAGTCGGACTACAAGCTCGGCTGGCACAAGGCCGGCAAGATGGCCGAAATCGCCGTCAAGGGCGAGATGTGGGGCGTCACCGACCTCGACGACGAGACGCTCAAGAAGGCCTTTATAAAACCGTACAAAGACCTCCAGCAGGCGTTCGACGACGCGCTGGCGGCGAAGGGCGCGGGCGCGCGCGTGCTGGTTATGATGAACGGCTCGATGTCGATTCCGATGATAGGATCTTAACCGCGCGGCCCGGCCGTCGCGTCGGGCGCCGCCGGAGGTTGGCATGGACAAGGATATCCTCAAAAAGATAGAGAAAATCGTAGGTAAAACCGGCTACACGGTTTCGCCGGTGGAGCTCCGCGCGTACGCCGCGGACGCCGGCATCCACCTCCACGAACCCGAGGTCGTCGTACGGCCGGCGAACGCCGAACAGGTTTCCGGAATTCTCAAGCTCGCCAACGAGCACAAGATCCCGGTAACGCCGCGCGGCGCCGGGACCGCGTTGTGCGGCCACGCCGTTCCCATCAAGGGCGGCATCGTCCTCGACCTCCAAGCGATGAACAAGATAAAGGAGGTTCACGCCGAGGACTTCTACGTCGTCGTCGAACCGGGCGTGGTATACCAACAACTCAACGATTTCCTCAACCCGCAGAAGTTCTTCTTCCCGCCGGCGCCGGGCTCGGGCGACGTCGCCACTATCGGCGGCATGGTCGTCGCCAACGCCTCGGGCGTCAATGCCGTCAAGTACGGCGCCACCCGCGACTACCTCCTGGGCTGCGAAATAGTCCTGCCCACGGGCGAGATAATTCACAGCGGCACCCGCACCCTCAAGAACGCCTCCGGCTTCCAGCTCGACCGCCTGATGGTGGCGTCCGAGGGTATGCTGGGCGTCGTTACGGAAATAATCCTCCGTATCGTGCCGCTTCCCGAAAAGAACGCGCTCGCGATGGCGGTTTTCGACGACCTGGAGAAGGCGGGCCAATGCGTCTCCGACATCATCGGCCATCCGCTCATCCCGCACTCGCTCGAGATAATGGACAACATCTGCATCCAGGCGGTCAACAAGGCCACCGGCCTCGGCCTGCCGGAGGTCGAGGGTATCCTACTCATAGGCGTCAGCGGCCACCCGGCGACGGTCAAGGACGAAATCGAAATCGTCGCGGACGTGGCCCGAAAGGCGGGCGCCGTCGACGTCACGTTCACCGAGGACCCGGACGAAATCGCCGAACTGCAAAAAGGCCGCAAGGCCATGATCCCGGCGCTCTCGCGCTTTAAGGAGGGAATGGTCACCGTCATGCTGGCGGACGATATGGCCGTTCCGCCCTCCCAGGTCCCGAAGGCCGTCATGGCGTTCCACGAGATCCAGGACCGCTACGACGGTATTTACATCCCGACGTACGGCCACGCCGGCGACGGCAACCTTCACACCAAGTTCATCATCGACCCCACCGACGCCGACGTGTGGGAGCGGGCCGAGAAGGCCAACGAGGAGGTCTTCGACGCGGTCCTGGCGCTGGGCGGGACCGTGACCGGCGAGCACGGCGTCGCGATCACCAAGGCGCCGTACTTCAAGAAGGAACGCGCCGACTCGCTGGAGGCGATGCGCAAAATAAAGCGGGCGCTGGACCCCAACAACATCCTGAACCCCGGCAAGCTCATGGATTGGGACCAGCCCGGCATCATCCACTTCCTCCGCTACAAAACCGGCAAGCGCGAGTACGGCGAGGGGATGGAGGCGCTACAGAAGTGGGAGATGGAGCTCAACGCCTGCACCCACTGCGGCTTCTGCAAGGCGGTATGCCCCACGCTCTCGGATATCGGCTGGGACGCCGCGGGTTCGAAAGGGCGGCTCATGGCCTCGTACGCCATGTTGCAAGGCGACCTGAAACCCGGCGACGAAGTCGTGGAGCGGCTCTTCTCGTGCACGATGTGCATGGACTGCACGCGCCGCTGCCCCACCAAGATCGAGGTCGCGCCCATCGTGGAGGCGGCGCGGGCCTCCCTCGTCAAAGCCGGCCACAAGATGCCGGTGCACGAGGACCTTGTGGCCAAAGTCCGCGAGACCGGCAACATCTACGGCGAAAAGGAGGCGGCCATAAAACCGCAGGAGGGCGAGGCGCTCCTCTACCTCGGCTGCCAATACGCCCAGCGGCCCAATATGGTCAAAATGTTCACCCGCATCCTCGACAAGCTCGGCGTCAAGGCCAAGATCGTGGAGGAGACCTGCTGCGGCAACCCGCTCAAGATCCTGGGATACTGGGACGAGTTCGAAGAGCAGAAGAAGAAGTTCAACCGGATGGTCCCCGAAGGCGAGCTCATCACGTTTTGCCCGACGTGTACCGTGTTCCTCAAAGAGGAATACGGCCGGCCCGTCAAGCACGCCCTCCAGTTCATCGCGGAGAAATTGGCCGACGCGTCGCCCAAGAACCTCGAGCTCAAGGCCACTTACCACGACCCGTGCCACCTATCCCGGGGCGCGGGAATAATCGAGGAGCCGCGGGAGATACTGAAGGCCATCGGCGTCGACGTCGTCGAGATGCCGCTGTCGAAGAATACGTCGCGGTGCTGCGGCGGCGGCGGCGGCATCATAACGTCCGCGCCCGAGCTCTCGGGCCGGCTGGCGGTCTCGCGGGCGGAACAGGCCGCGGCCACGGGGGCCGACACGGTCGTAACCGTTTGCCCGACGTGCGAGCTTACGCTGCGGTCGGGGGCGCAAGCCATCGGCGGCAACGGCGACGGCTTGAAGGTCGCCAACCTCCTCGACCTGGTATGGAAAGCGATCAAGTAGCGATGAAAGTTTACGACTTAGGACTGCGGCCCAAGCTGGACTCGATGCTCTGCTTCCACGCGCTGGCGCACCTGGGGCGCGAGGGGTTGATGTTGGTCTCGCCGGCCTCCCCCATCGCCTGCGTCGGCTACTTCCAGGACACGCGCGAGGTCATCGACCTCGACTTCTGTCTTAAAAACGGCCTGCAGGTAATGCGGCGCGAGGTGGGCGGCGGCGCGACCCTCCTCGACTCGAGCCAGGTCTTCTACCAGCTGATACTCCGCCGCGACAACCCGCTCGTGCCGCGCTCCGTGGACGGCGTCTACCGCAAGTTCTCCCAGCCGGCCGTAGACGCCTACGGCGACATGGGGGTGGAGGTCTCGTTCCGGCCCATCAACGACCTTGTGACGCGGGAAGGCCGCAAGATCACCGGCGAGGGCGGCGCCGATATTGGGCCCTGTATGGCGTTCGTGGGCGGCATCCTGCTGGACTTCGACTACGAACTTATGCCCCGCATCCTGAAAGTGCCGGACGAGAAGTTCCGCGACAAGTTCCACAAGTCGCTCGCCGAAAACCTCACCACCCTTCGCCGGGAGACGGGCCGGCTGGTGCCGCGCGAGGAAGTGGCGGCCGCGCTCAAGCGCCGGTTCGCGGAGGTCCTGGGGCCGCTGGAAGAGGCGGCGCCGGACGACGAGCTCCGCGCCAAGATGCGCGAGCTCGAGGCGCGGTTCCGCTCCGACGAGTTCCTGTTCCGGAAGATACGCCGCCCCGCGGCCCGCGAGACGCGCGTGCGCGAGGGCGTGCGCTTCGTCGACGGCGTCCACAAGGCGCCCGGCGGCCTGCTGAGCTGCTACGCCGAGGTGGTGGACGACGTAATCGACGACGTATCCATAACGGGCGACTTCACCATGGTGCCGCGGGCGGGCCTCGAGGAGTTGGAGGGAGCCATCGTCGGCGCGCCGTACGAACCCCGGCCGGTGAGCGACACCATCGAGGATTTCTACGGCAAAACGAAGGTGGATACGCCGGGCGTCGAGCCCGACCACTACCTGGCCGCCTTGGGGTTGGCCGGTTAGAACGGCTCGGGACGGCGCCGCGGTTAAATGAGAATAAACGAAAAGCAGGCGAGTCCAAACGACGCGCGAAACGGAGGAATATATGGCGGCTAAAAAGCACGGTTGGAAAGCCCCCTGGCTCCAAAAGGTGAAGGCCAAACCGCCGAAGGGCGAGAAAGAGCACTCCCTGGTCGACGTCGACGAGCCCAACCTCTACCGCGACCAATTTCCGTACTGCGAAATCCCCAAGTTGGCCTTCGACGGCGAAACGGTCCCGCTCGCGCCGGCCGAGGAAATCTGGGTTACGGACACGACGTTCCGCGACGGCCAGCAGGCGCGGCCTCCCTACACCGTCGACGACATCGTACACGTCTACGACCTGCTCCACAAACTGGGCGGCCCCAAAGGCGTCGTCCGCCAGTCCGAATTTTTCCTGTACAGCGACAAAGACCGCGAGGCCCTGAAGAAGTGCCAGGAGCGCGGCTACGAGTACCCCGAGATAACGGGCTGGATACGCGCCGTACCGGCGGACTTCGAGCTGGTCAAACAGGTGGGGCTGGAGGAGACCGGCATCCTGACGTCCATCTCCGACTACCACATCTTCATGAAGTTCAAGAAGACGCGGGCGCAAGTGGTGGAGGACTTCATGAAGGTCATCGGCGCCGCCGCGGAGGCGGGCCTGAAGGCCATCCGGTGTCACTTCGAGGATATGACCCGCGCCGATTTCTGGGGTACCGTCGTGCCGTTCGCGGAACGGCTGATGCGGTTCTCCGAAGACACCGGCATGAAAATAAAGATCCGCATCTGCGACACCATGGGCTACGGCGTACCGTGGGCCGAGGCGGCGCTGCCGCGCAGCGTCCCGAAGATGGTATACTACCTCCGCACCGAACTCGGGATACCGCACGACCAGCTCGAATTCCACGGCCACAACGACTTCCACCTGGTACTCGCGAACCCGGTGGCCGCGTGGCTTTACGGCTGCGCCGCGGCCAACTGCTCGTTGTTGGGCATCGGCGAACGGACCGGCAACTCGCCGCTCGAGGCGCTGTGCGTCAAGTACGCCAGCCTCAAGGGCACCACCGACGGTATGGACATGACGGCCATCAAAGAGATCGGGGAGTACTTCGAGAAGAACATGGGTTGGCCCGTGCCCTCCAACTACCCGTTCGTCGGCCGCGACTTCAACGTCACCCGCGCCGGCATTCACGCCGACGGCGTTATCAAGAACGAGGAAATTTACAACATCTTCGACACGGCTTGCATCCTCAACCGGCCGCTGGGCATCTCGGTCACGGATAAATCGGGCGTGGCCGGCGTCGCGCTGTGGCTCAACCAGTACCTCGGCCTGGAAGGCGACAAGCAGATAGACAAACGTCACCCCGGGATACAGGCCATCGCGAAATGGGTGGAAGAGCAGTACGGGGCCCGCAGGACGACGGCCATATCCAGCGAAGAGATGCTCGAGCAAGCCAAACGGCGCATGCCCGACCTCTTCGCCTAACTCCGCCCGGCGCGGCCGGGTCATAAAAATGCCGACGCCTCGACGGGGGGACCGGGATGCCGCGGACGGGGCCCGCCTGTTCGTGTACGGGACCTTGACGGACCAGTTTGTCTATCGCGTAGTAACCGGCGAAAACCCCGGCACTACGCGCGCCGTCCTGGACGGTTACCGTAAAGTTACCTCGCTCAAGTCTTTCCCGTACGTCGTCCCCCAAGCCGGCTCGAAGGTCGAGGGGGTCCTGGTGGCGGGGGTAAGCCCCAAAGCGCTCGCCCAACTCGACCAATACGAGAGCGAGGGAAAATTGTACGTACGCCGAAAGGCAACCGTGAAAACGGCGGCCGGCCCCCAGGAAGGATACGTCTACGTGGCCGGCCCGGAGCTCCTGGCGGCCAAACCGGCGCCCGACGTCGAGGTGGCGGACCGCGTCGCCGATTTCCTGAAAAGCCGCATCGAAAGGGCGATCGCCGCCGACGTCCCCGCCCAAAGCGGCCTCCGCGAACTCGAAGTCCGCGCCCGGGAAGAGCTGCTGGGCGAAGCGGTGGAAGAGTTGGTGCGCGAATACTTCGACCATCCGGGTCTGCCCGCCTTCGCCGTCAAACACCGGCTCGAGGAATCGGGCCTCCCCTCGCTCCAATGGCTGGAGAAAGAGAAAGCCGCGGTTAAATACGCTCCGCACTACCTCCGCCTTATCGCGAAGACCATAATATTCAACCAACTCGAGGAAAAGGTGCGGCGCGACTTCCGCGGCGCCGTTCGCGTTACCGACGCCTATTACGAGCGCGCCGTATCGGCGCTGGCCGCGTTGCAGTACGTCGGCGACAACCTCGGCCCCATCGGCGAAATCATGGAGGCGCTGGGCGTAACCGATTACAGCGAGCAGCTGGAATATACGGACTACGCCGTGGCCGCGATATTCACTGCGGACGAACTCTACGACCGCGACCGCCTCGAGCCGTACGTCGAAAGGGTAAAGGCGCGCCGGGCGCGCGGCGGCGCGCCGCTGGGATACGAGGCCGAGTTCAGCCCGCTGGGCCCCGACATAATAGGCGCCGGCCCGGACGAGGACCCCGACTTCGACGGGTTCTTTTACTTCGACGACTTCGACCTCGGCGGCCGCCTGTGGAAGCTCGGCGGCCACGTCGACAACCACCGCGTCGTAACGCCGTATCGCGGCCGCGTGCGCGGCTTCCTGGAGTTCGCGGTAGGCCGCTACAAGATCCTGGGCGACCTCTCCAAACCGGCCACCGCGGACCCGTTCATACTCTCGGACTCCGCCACCGCCGCGGTCACGTTCGCCGAAATTAAACCGCACAGCCTGCACCTCTCGATCCAGCTCGAGGAGGGGCGGCCCCCCGGCAAACCGCCGCCGCCCGAGCACTTAATTTGCCTCTTGATACTGGGCGGCGACCTGAACCTCGACGCGGAGGGCATCCTGCGCGAAAAGCGTCTCCACGGCCGGGAAATTTACAACGAGTTCACCGGCCTGGACTTCTCCCGCTACAATGAACACCGCGTCCGCCACGACGACGCCAACCCCGCCAAGGTCATCGAGTACGAATTCCCGCGGCTGTTCTACGAGCACTCGTACGTCGACCTCGTAATGGCGCTCAAGGGCTTCCAGTTCGCCACCAACCCGCCGCCGCTCGAGCTGTCGCCCGACTCGCCCCATCTGAGTTATAACCGGGAAGTCGAGCGCGAGCTGCTGGCGTGGGCGGAAGCCCCGCACTCTCTCGCGCGACGCGATATCGAGTACTTCCTGGCCGTGGTCGAGGAGGGCCTGGCGTACGAGACGCGCAACCTCGGCGGTCACCCGGCCGCGTTTTGCCGGGAATGGGTCGATAAAATCGAACGCAAACTTAAAAGCTACAACGCGTTCATATGGGGAGAGGGTAAGGAATGGCTGATAGACGTATGAAAGCCTCGCCGCTGGCGTCGTTCCTTTTCGAGGTCGAGGAGTGCGTCGTCAACGAGGTGACGAAGCGCCTCCGGGAGTCGGCGCTGGACCACTATCGCCAGATGGAGACCATAGACCTCCGGCCCCGCATACAGGTCCACTTCGACGCCTACCGCCAATCGTTGCTGTCCGGCGACCCGGCGCCCTTCCGCACGTACGTGGCCGACGTCGGCCGAAAACGACTGCAACAGGGTTACGGCCTGGCCGAATTGCTCCTGGTGCTGGATACGCTCTCCGACGTAATCTGGGAAGCGGCGAGCGAGGCGTGGGAAGGCCGCGGCGCGCAAGCCTTCGCCGACCTGAAAACCCTGGCCGAAGGCGTATCGTGGGGCAAAGACCGGTTGGCGACGGTATACGAGGAGGAAGCCCGCAAGGAACGCGCCGCGCTGTCCAGATTGAGCGCCGCGTTCGACGAATACCTGCGATTACGCAAAATATCCCCAAACGAGCGGGAGGGTAGCTAAAGAGCGAGGTGCGCCGTGAAATGTAAAAATTGTGACTTCGATCTCGCCGCGGAGTTCCGCTTTTGCCCCTACTGCGGCCTCCCCACCGACGACCGTTGGGAGACCCATTTCTTCGCCGCGGTACTGGCCGACTTCGGCGGCGACCCGGACGGCGCCTTGGAGAAATACCGGCGGGCGCTGGCGTCGGACCCGGGCAACGACTACGTCCTGGTCCACCTCGGCCAGGCGCACTACCACCGAGGGCAACTGAACGAGGCCGTGGCGGTTTTGGAGGACGCTACGAAAACCAACCCCCATTCGGCGCCGGCCCACTACTTCCTGGGGCTTTGTTATTATCGCGCCGCGCGGGTGGACGAGGCCATCGATTGTTTTAAAAAGACGCTGGCGCTCGAGCCCGCCGCCGAGCAATCGTACTATTGGCTCGGTTTGATGTACTACCACATCGGAAAACTAAAAGAAGCGATCGCGGCCTTCGACCAATTGTTGGCCCGTAACCCGGGCTTCATTATTGCATATTACCAACGCGGCCTGGCCAACGCGCGGCTGGGCCTCAAAGAGGAATCGGCGGCGGACTTCGAAAAAGTGGTGGAAAAGAACCCCCGCAGCGCCCAGGCGCACGCGCTGCTGGGGGAAGCCTATTTCGCATTGGGCGACAACTACCGCGCGGCGGAGGCCCTCAAGAAGGCGCTCGAGCTCGACCCGGAAGATAAAAAATCGAAGGCGGTCCTCGACCTCCTCTACAGCGGCTGAGCGGCCCGGAAGGCGAAGCGCGAATGGCGAAGACGTCGACCCAGAAAATTTTGGACGCACACCTGCTCGAGGGCGAGCCGCGCCCGGGCGAACAGGTCGCCATAAAAATAGACCAGACGCTGACGCAGGACGCCACCGGCACGATGGCGTACCTCCAGCTCGAGGCCATGGCGGTGCCGGAGGTCAAGACCGAGCTCTCGGTGAGCTACGTCGACCACAATACCCTCCAGCTGGGTTACGAGAACGCCGACGACCACCGCTACCTCCAAAGCATCGCGGAGAAATTCGGCCTGTACTTCTCGCGGGCGGGCAACGGCATCTGCCACCAGGTCCACCTGGAGCGGTTCGGCGCGCCGGGCAAGACGCTGCTGGGCTCGGACAGCCACACCCCCACCGGCGGCGGCCTGGGAATGGTAGCCGTCGGCGCCGGCGGCCTCGACGTGGCGGCGGCCATGGCCGGCGGGCCCTTCTGGCTGACGTACCCCCGCGTCGTGGGCGTGAAGCTCACCGGCGAGTTGGGCGAGTGGGTCGCGGCCAAGGACGTCATATTGACCCTCCTCAAGATGTTAACCACCAAGGGGAACGTCGGGACCGTAATGGAGTACTTCGGCCCGGGCGTCGAGACGCTGTCGGTGCCGGAGCGCGCGACCATTACCAATATGGGCGCCGAGCTGGGCGTGACGACGTCCGTCTTCCCCTCCGACGGCGTCACCCGGGCGTTCCTGGAGGCGCAAGGCCGCGGCGACGTGTGGCGGGAGCTGGCCGCGGACGACGACGCCGAGTACGACCGCGTCGTCGAGCTCGACCTTTCCGCCGTGGAGCCGATGGTGGCGCAGCCGCACAGCCCGGACAACGTCGCCCCGGTGCGCGAGGTAGCGGGTTTGAAAGTGGACCAGGTTTGCATCGGCTCGTGCACCAACTCGTCGTACAAGGACCTGGCGACCGTCGCCGGGATATTGGACGGCAAGACGATAGCGCCGAACGTCAGCTTCGTCGTCGCGCCCGGGTCGAAGCAGGTACTGCGCATGATCGCCGACGACGGCCACCTCGCGAAGCTCGTGGCCGCGGGCGCCCGCGTCGCCGAGACGGCGTGCGGCTTCTGCATCGGCATGGGCCACGCGCCGCCCTCGGACGCGGTCTCGGTGCGGACCAACAACCGCAACTTCTACGGCCGCTCCGGGACGGCCTCCGCCGGGACCTACCTGGTGAGCCCGGAGACGGCGGCGGTCGCGGCCTGGAAGGGCGAACTCGTCGACCCGCGCGACGCCGGCATCCCCTATCCCCGGGTGGCGGTCCCGAAAAAGTTCACCGTCGACGATTCCCTTATCTCCCACGTCCACGACGCCGACGCCGAGATCGTCCGGGGCCCGAATATCGGGCAACCGCCGGCCAACGTCCCGCTTCCCGACGAGCTCGACGCCGTCGTCGCGCTGAAGGTGGGGGATAAGATAACGACGGACCACATCATGCCGGCGGGCCCGCGGCTCAAGTACCGCTCCAACGTGGAGGCGTACTCGCGGTTCGTCTTCGAGGGCGTGGACGAGAGCTTCGCCGCCCGGGCCAAGGAGAACGCGGCGCAGGGATTGCACAACGTCGTCGTCGCCGGCGAGAGCTACGGCCAGGGCTCGAGCCGGGAACACGCCGCGCTGTGCCCGATGTACCTGGGCGTGAAAGCGGTGCTCGCGAAATCCTTCGAGCGCATCCACGCCGCGAACCTGGTCAACTTCGGCATCCTGCCGCTCACGTTTCGCGACGCGGACGATTACGAAAAAATCGAGGCCGGCGACCGGCTCCGTTTGGAGAATCTCGGCTCGGAGCTCCGGGTCGGGAAACCGCTCACGGTTAAAAACGAGACCCAAGGCCGCGCGTTGGAGGTAGGCCACGAGTTAAGCGAGCGGCAGCTGGCGATCGTCAAAGCCGGCGGCCTGCTCAACTACCAACGTTCCCAATCGTAGGAGAGGCGATGTTCGAAAAGGTTACGGTCCCCGCAGAAGGCCGTAAAATCGAAATCGCGGGCGACGCGCTGCGCGTGCCCGACGACCCCATAATCCCGTTCATCGAGGGGGACGGTATCGGCCCCGACATCTGGGCCGCGACGCGGCGCGTCCTGGACGCCGCGGCGGAAAAGAAATACGGCGGCGACCGCAAAATAGTATGGATGGAAATATACGCCGGCGACAAGGCCCGGCACGTCTACGGCGAGGGCGTCGTCATGCCCGACGACACGCTCCGGGCCATACCGGAATTCGTCGTCGCCATCAAAGGGCCGTTGACGACGCCGGTGGGCGGCGGCTACCGCAGCCTCAACGTGACGATGCGCCAGAAGCTCGAGCTGTACGCGTGCGTGCGGCCGGTGCGGTGGATACCGGGCGTGCCGAGCCCGGTCAAACACCCCGAGAAACTGAACGTGGTGATATTCCGCGAGAACACGGAGGACGTGTACGCCGGCATCGAGTGGCGCGAGGGTTCGCCGGAGGCCGCCCGGGTGCTGGGTTTTTTAAACAAGGAAATGGGCCGCAACATCAGGCTCGACTCCGGCGTGGGCGTCAAACCCATCAGCGCAACCGCGACCAAGAACGTCGCCCGCAAGGCCCTCCGCTACGCCCGCGACCGGAAGCTGCCCAGCGTCACCTTCGTCCACAAGGGCAACATTATGAAGTTCACCGAGGGCGCGTTCAAGGATTGGGGCTACGAGCTCGCCCGCGAGGAGTTCGGCGACGTCACCGTCACCGAGGCCGAGCTGTGGGAGAAATACGACGGTAAAGCCCCCGCCGGCAAGATAGTGGTGAAGGACCGCATCGCCGACTCCATGTTCCAGCAGGTCCTGCTGCGGCCGGACGAGTACAGTATCCTGGTTACACCCAACCTAAACGGCGACTACTTGTCGGACGCCGCGGCGGCTCAGGTGGGCGGCCTGGGGATGGCGCCGGGCGCGAACATGGGCGACTTCGTGGCGCTGTTCGAGGCCACCCACGGCACGGCGCCCAAGTACGCCGGCCAGGACAAGGTGAACCCGTCGTCCCTAATTCTCTCGGGCGTCATGATGCTGGAGTATCTGGGGTGGCAGGAAGCGGCGGACGCCGTCGTGGCGGCGATGGCCAAGACGATACAGGAGAAAGTGGTCACGTACGACCTCGCCCGCCAGATGGAGGGCGCGCGCAAGGTGAAGACCAGCGAATACGCGACGCGGATTATAGAGAACATAACCTAGCGGGGTGAAATCCGCAGGCCGCAGCCCCGGCCGCGGCTTTTCTATTGCCGGTCAACCGCGGCCTTGTTAAAATTGCTTAGCTACTAAGGCCCGGTTCGCGCTCGTTATGCCGAAGCCGGGAAGCGGGAGGGATAACCGGCGCCGAGCCGCGGCTCAGTCCGTTTTGCGCGTCGAGTTCGGGCGCCGGACGCGGCCTTGAAGCAAGGAGGAAGAATGGCTTTCTATTATCAAATAAGACTCAGCGGCGGCGCGGAGATAGACCTCCACCTGGCGTCCAAGATCCTGGCCGAAGCGCTCGCCGTCTACGAGGATAAAAACGTCGTGCAGCACATCACGTACGGCCCCGAGGCCCGCGGCGCCGCGGTGCGGACGGACCTCGTCGTCAGCGACCAGGAGATCTACCGGCCGAAGGCGAAAGAGGTGGACTTGCTGGTCGCGCTCACCCAGGAGGCCGTCGACCGCTACGCCGGCGACGTAAATAAACAGGGGTACCTGTTGGTGGACCGCGACGCCGTACGGCGCTCGCCGGAGGGGCCGTTCCGCGTCTACCGGCTGCCCTTCGGAGACGGCGCCCGGGAGCTCGGCGACCCGCGGCTGGCGAACATCGTCGTGCTGGGCGCGGTCGCGGCGCTGTCGCCGGCCCACAACCGCCGGGCGGTGGAGGACGCGCTGCTGGCCCGGGTCCCGCCGGGTACGGAAGACGCCCACCGCACGGCGTTCGATTTCGGTTTCAAGAAGATGAAAGAGCTGCTCTGACCATGCCTCGTCGCTACGAAAGACTTTGCGAGCTGGCCGGCGAGTTCAGCAACTACACGTCGAAGTACTTGCAGCAGACCGGCGCGGTCATCGCCGATCTCACCACCAGCCTCGAGCAGGCCGGCCTGCGCGACGAGGTGCACCTGTGGCAGCCGGCCTGGAACCTCGACCGCGAGATGGACATCGTATCCCACGTCGCGCCCGAGGGGCAGGAGCGCATCCGCTACCTCGGCTGCTACTACGGCCTCCAGTATCTGCGCATGAACATCCAGGCGGTCGAGGCGCTGCGCGCCGACGTCGTCCCGGGCGCGAGCCGCGAAGAGGTCTACCGCGAATTCCTGACGAGCATCGGCACCAGCTACTCGCAATTGATCGTGACGTTCGTGCGGAAGGTACTGGACATCCTGGTCGGCGCCGAGGAGCTGCCGCCGTTCGTTATCTGCGGCGTGGGCACCCTCACCGACCAGGACGACGTCGACATCGCCGTCGTGGTGGAGAGCGACGATAACCAGGACGCCCTCAACCGCGTTCTGGGCCGCCTCAGCTCCGTAATGCTGCGGTACGCCACGCGCTTCCACTTCTACCTCTCGGAGAACGTCTCGCCGGAGAGCTTCGCGACGTCGCTTTCCGAGTACCGGGAATACGCGGAAACCCATCCGGGAGATTACATCGTCATCTCGGAGCTGTTGAACGCCGAGCCGCTCTACGGCGACCGCGCGCTCTTCGACCGGCTGCGGGAAGAGATAACCGAACGCTATTACGCGGACAGCGGCGCCGACAAAATCTACCACGAGGGCTTCGTCCGCGGCGCGCTGGGCGACGCGGTGGCGCTCGTTCGCCGCGACTACGAGAGCGACCGCATCGTCCCCAAGGAGGACGCGCTGCGCGTCATCAAGAGCCTGGTCCACATCAAGCGCACCATCCACGGCCTCCGCGAGCCCAACGTATGGCATAACCTGAAGCGCCTCTCCGACATCGAACCCTGGAACGCCGAAAAGAACGACGTCCTCGAGGACGGCCTCATCTTCTTCGAAGTGCTCCGCTACCTCTACCAACTCCTCGTCGTCCAGGACGAAGTTATCATACTCGACACGCCGGTCATGGCCGAGAACCTGGCCCGCGTGGCCGCCGCCATGGGCTACCGCCAGCGCGGCGCCGTGGGCCCGGAGGAAACGCTGCTGGTCCACTATTACGACTCGGTGGACAAAGTGCGCGCCGTAGCGGAGGATTTGGCCCAAGAGGTGGAAGAGAACCTGCGTAACTCCTCCGTCTTCCTGGAGCTGGCGTCGACGACATCCAGGCCGCCGGGGCAGCTTTTAAACCGGATGTTGAAATTGATACGGTTCCTGGTACGGGCCGCCTTCTGGGACGACGTCTTCGAGCTGCTGGTGGCCTCCGATAAGAAGCTCCTCCGCGCGCTGGTCGCCGACTTCAACGGCCTCCCGCCGGAAAAACGCGAACGGCGCGTCAACGAACTCGTCGGCCTCGTCAAGCGCAACGCCGAACTATTCATTAAACTGCTGGTCCTGCTGGGCGAAAATCGCGACGAGGTGGACGCGGGCGAGCTGTTCGACGCCATGGGCGCGGCTTTCCTCCGCGAGTTCGAGACCTTCTACAACCCCGCGCGCGAAGCGGCCCGCATCTTCGCCACCCACCCGGTTCTCCTGAATCGCTACCTGGCCGAAGTCGACTACGATACCGCCAAGCGGTTTATGGAGCTCGTATCGCGCGAGGTGAGGGTCCCCTCGCTCAAGCCGGCCGCGGCGGCGCTGCGCGGCCTGTGCCGGCTGCGGTATTACGGCTCGGCGTACCTGCGCCGGTACCTGCAGGCCGTCTTGAAAAAATACCCGGATTGCCTGTACCTGCTCGACGACCCGGACGCGATGGCCGACAAGTCGCAGGGGATACTGGCCGAGGCCGCCATCGTCCCCTCGCCCGCGGCGAAGAAGGAGCTGCTGGGCGATTACTACGACCTCGAGCTGCTGCGGATCGGATTGATGACCCTGAACGGCGCCACCATCGAGGAGACCAACGCCCAGTACACCGAGTTCTCGGACGAATACCTCAACTACCTCTTCGACGCCTGCCGGGAAGAGCTGGCCGAAGAATACGGCCGGTGGGTTACCTCGTTCGACTTGATGGCTATTTACGCCGCCGGCGGCCACGCCCGCGAGTGGGCCTTCAACGACGACTACGACCTCATCGTGCTGATAGACACCGACGACGAAAAGTTACAGGAGTTGGGCGGCGCCGTTATCTCGGCTATGAGCTCCGAAATCTGCAAGCGCGGCATGATGCCCCACTTCCGCTTCCTGGAGCACTTCGGCAGCTACGTCATCCCGTTGAGCCAGCTCGAGGCCTTCTTCCGCCGCGAGAACGAGACCGACTTCATCGAGAAATCGCAGCTCCTCGAGTCGCGGCTCGTCGTCGGCACCTCCACCTTCGAGGAAGATATCCACGAACGCATCATCAAGCCGGTCATCTTCGCCCGCGCCGACGAGTACATCGCGGATATGAAGCGCGAGATGGCGTCGCGGCAAAAGGCGGTGGGCGAGGTCTTCCTCCCCAACAACGTCAAGGAGTGCGTCGGCGGCCTGCGCGACATCGTCATGGCCATCCTCATCTGTAAAGCGCGCTTCGGCATCCGCGACCCCATCACCTCCCGCATCCTGGACGGCATCGGCAGGGTATACCCGCAGGCCGGCCTGGAGCTCCGGTCGCTGTACAACTCCATGTGCTTTCTCAAAAACCTGCGCGACGTCTACCGCCTTACCGTGTGCCTGGACGACAACCTCGACTTCGAGCACGCCGACGTGGTGGGCGAGATCCTGGGCTTCGAGGGGGAAGCGCCGGGAGAGCGGGGACTTCAAGTCAAGGACGCGTTCGAGCGCACGACGGCCAAAGTGGCGGGCGAGATACAATCGGTGCTCGCGAAAGTAACCTAGCGCGAGAGGAAGCCCAAACGAAAAGCCGCCCGTCGGGCGGCCTTTTAATTTATGTGCCGGGTTTTAGGCTACACCGCGGCGGCGGCGTACTTCTCCAGCGCCGGCGCCTTGACCTTGTGCCGGTGGAGGCCGACGTCTTCCAGCGTCAGGCCCTGCGCCAGCCCCAATAACTGGAAATAGTAAACGGCGGGGGTCTTGAGGCTCTCGTCGTCGTGCTCCCGGGCGAGGCGGAGCTGGCCCAGGTCGAACTCGTTAAAGCACGACGGGCACACCACCCCGAGGACGTCCGCCTTCGCCGCGGCCACCGACTTCAGCAGCTCGTACATCATCTCCGACGGCGCCTCCTCATGTTTGCAGGCCTTGCCGCAGCACAGGATCCACTCGTCGTGGCGGACGGGCGTCGCGCCGAGCGCGGCCACCAGGTCGTCCAGGATGTGCGGGTCGTCGGGGTCGTCCACCTTCATGATGTGCGACGGCTTGAGGAGGTGACAGCCGTAGTGGATGGCGACGCGCAGGCCCTCCAGCGGCCGCACCACCGACGCCGCCACCGCTTCGACGCCCACCTCGTCGCGAACGACCGTCGCGACGTGCCGTATGGTCGACGTCCCCTTGTACTCCCTGCCCACGCGGGCGAGCCGCTCGTTGACCTCGTCCTTCAGGTTCTTGTTCGTATTCAACTGTTGGTACGTCTCGGACAGCGTCGCGGTGCAACCCGAGCAGATGGTGAAGAGGTTGAGGCCCGCCTCCTCCGCCACGGCCAGGTTGCGCGCGGCGACGGTGAGCCACGCCAGCTTGTCGTACGATTTGAAATAAATAGGGTCCGGGCAGCAGGTGAAACCCGGCAGGTCGACGATCTCGACGCCGACCTTGGGCAGCGTCTTGCGAATGGCGGCCTCCATCTGCGGGTACCGCACCGGGATGAGGCACCCCGGGAAGAAGGCGAATTTCTTGGGTTGGGCGTCCGTCATAAGTCTCGCGCGACCGCGTTACTCCAATATTTTTTTCAGCTCGTCGGTGTCTACGGCCTCGAGCGGCGGCAGCCCCAGCTCCTCGCGGAGCTTCGTCGTCATCGCCGTCACGGGAGCGGTCCGGCCGGTCTCCAAAACCATATCGACCAGGTCGCCCACCTGCGCCTTCTCCGGATAGATGCCGCGGCGCGCCATGAGGTTCTTGACGGCGATGATTATCTCCACCGGCTTGACGTTCTGCGGACAGCGCTCGTAGCAGTTATAGCAGTTGGTGCAGTACCACACCGGCGAGGCCGGCCCCACCAGCTCCTCGGCGAAGCCGTAGAGGACCTTCAGCATAATCTCGCGCGGGTTGAAGCCCTCGACGTAGCGCGCGCTGGGGCAGTCGCCGACGCACGCGCCGCACTGGTAGCAATAATTGACCAGCGTGCCGTCGACTATTTTCTCGAGCTGCTTCTTAAACTCGAAGTCGAGCGTCACCGTCGGCTCGAGGCGCTTCTCGTCGTTATTTTTCTTCGGCGGCATCGGCCTTCTTCGGCTTTTCGGGGCGGACGCTGTTGGAGCGGCACTTGGGGCACGACCGTTCGACGTCGTCGTCGGGCGCGTACTTCTCGACGTACTCGTGGCCGCACTTAAGACACTTGAACTTCGTCTCTTGACTCATCCGCCTCCGCTTTCTTCTTACGCTTGGCCTCGCGCGCGAGCTTCTTCTCCCACTCCTCGGCCAGGACCTTCTTGGTGTGTTCGACCTCCTCGGCCGTGACCTGCCGGCGCATCTCCTCCACGCCGCGCATGACGCGGGCGAACTTCTGGCCCTCGGCGGCGCTTATCCACTCCAGCTGCAATCGCTCGGGGCGGATGCCCAGCTTCTCCAGCTTGTCCCACAGCCGGTAAACGCGCTTGACGGTCTGGCGGTTGGCGTCGATGTAGTGGCAGTCGGCGAAGTGGCAGCCCGAAACCAGCACGATGGGCGCGCCCTTCATGAACGCGTAGAGGACGAAGTCCTCCGTAACGCGGGCGGAGCACATCGTCCGTACCAGGCGCGACGAGGCCGGGTACTGCAGCCGCGAGATGCCGGCGTTGTCGGCGCCGGCGTACGAGCACCAGTTGCAGGCGAAAGTGAACACCTTTTCGGCCGCGTTCTCGTCGAGCAGCGCGTCGATCTGGGCGTAGTACTGGTCGTCGGTGAAGTGGCCCATCGTCACCGCGCCCTGGTTGCACGTCGCGGCGCAGTTGCCGCAGCCCATGCACATCGCCGAGATTATCCGGGCGGTCTTCTTCTCGGGGTCGACCTCGACGGCGTTGAACGGGCACACCTGGGCGCACAGGCCGCAGCCGGTGCAGCGCGCCGGGTCGATGGCCGCCGTGATGGCCTCCGCCGTTACGTAGCCGGCGTTGAGGATGGTCATGGCCCGGGCCGCGGCCGCGGAAGCCTGCGTCACCGAGTCCTTGACGTCCTTGGGGGATTCGGCGCAGCCGCAGATGTAGACGCCGCGCGTCGGCGTATCCACCGGCTTGAGCTTGGGGTGGGCCTCCATGAAGAAGCCGTCGCCGGTGGTGGACAGCGAGAAGAGTTTCTTTATAAGGGGGCTGTCCTGCCGCGGGATGACGCCCACCGAGAGGACGACCATGTCGAACTCGTACTCGCGCACCTCGCCGGTGAGCGTGTTCTCGGCGGTGAGGAAGAGGTTCTTGGCCTCCGGGTCCTGGCGGATTTCGCCCGGCAGGCCGCGGATGTACTTGACGCCCTCCTCCCGCGAACGCATGTAGAGGTCCTCGAAGCCTTTGCCGAAGGCGCGGATGTCCATATAGAACACCGTGCATTCGCAATCGGGGTAATGGTCCCGCAATAAGAGAGTATCCTTGACGGTGTTCATGCAGCAGACGTTGGAGCAGTAGCGGTTGCCCTTGTCGCCGGCGTTGTTGCGCGAGCCCACGCACTGGATGAACGCGATGCGCCCGGGCACGCCGTGGTCCGAGGGGCGGACGAAGTGGCCCTCCGTCGCGCCGCCCGCGCATATAAGCCGCTCGAACTCCATCGACGTGATGACGTTGTCGTAGCGGGTGTAGCAGTACTCGTCCAGCTCGGTGGGGTCGTAGACGTCCATGCCGGTGGCGACGACGACCACGCCCACCTCCAGCTCGACGACCTCGTCCTTCATGTCGTAGTCGATACAGACCTTCTCGCAGGCCTCCTCGCACTTTCCGCACGCGATGGGGTTCGTCCCCAGACAGGCCTCCATGTCGATGACGTACGACGCCGGCACCGCCTGCGGGAACGGCAGGTACACCGCCTTGCGCGACGACAGGCCCATCTGGAACTCGTCCGGGACGACGACCGGGCACACCTCGGCGCACTCGGCGCAGGAGTTGCAATCGTCCTCGCGAACGTAGCGCGCCTTCTTGCGCACCTTGACCTTGAAGTTGCCGACGTACCCTGCTACTTCCTCTACTTCGCTGTAAGCCATCAACTCGACCCTGGGATGCCTACCGACATCCATCATTTTAGGACCGAGTATTCATATCGAGCAGTCCATGGTGGGGTACGTTTTGTCGAGCGCGGCCATGATGCCGCCGATGGACGGCTCCTTCTCGACCAGGTATACCTGGTAGCCGGCGTCCGCCAGGTCGAGCGAGGCCTGGATGCCGGCGACGCCGCCGCCCACGACGAGCGCGGCCTGCGTAACCGGGTGGCGCGTCTCCTCGCGGGGCTGCAGCCGTCCCGCCCTCGCCACGGCGCTCTTGACCAGGTCCTTGGCCTTCGCCGTCGCGCCCTCCTTGTCGTTCCCGTGCACCCACGAGCAGTGCTCGCGCAGGTTGGCCATCTCCATCAGGTACGGGTTCAGGCCCTCGCCGGCGACGCACGCGCGGAAGGTCGGCTCGTGCATGAGCGGCGTGCAGGAGGCTACGACGACGCGGTTCAGGTCGTGCTCGCGTATGGCGTTTTTAATCTCGTTCTGGCCCGGGTCGGCGCAGGTGTAGCGGTTGCGGACGACCGCGACGACGCCGGGCAGCGTCTTCGCGTACTCGGTTACCGCTTCGGTATCCACCGTGCCGGCGATGTTCAGGCCGCAGTCGCACACGAAGACGCCGACGCGCAACTCCTCGCCCGTCGCGACCGCCGCTTTCTTTTCCTCGTTGGACATAATCGTCACCCCCTTTCCCAGGGGTAGGGATTTCGCTTGGGTTGCTCTGGTTCGGCTTTCATTCCGAATCGTTCCGGCTGATTACCGCCCCTCGACGTTAAGGATAGCGGTTATTTTCTTCAGGACCCTCAAAGTAGCCCATATTGTAAAACCGCATACGACGGCGATTATCCACCCCAAATCCAGCTCGAACCTATGTTTCGCTAATAACTCCTCGACGACCTCCAGAAACGCAAATACAAGGATGATGTTGACAAGTATATGGTTTTCCTTACTTAAAACGCTCCGTATCGAGAACGGGAGAGTAGGCGGTTCAAAGTTTTTAAACCGCGGGAGGAACATCGGCGTGCGGGCCGCCCATTCTTGCCATACCTTCCCGAATTTAGTTCTCAGGTATTCTTCCTCCATAAAAATAATTCTTTCGTAAAACAATATGAATAAAATAATGAATATAAAACTTAACCACCAGCAACGTACGAACATCGAAATCCCGAGCCATATAAAGAAATTCCCCAGGTAAAGCGGATGCCTGACCAAAGAGTAAATCCCGGTGGTATTTAACCCGTCCGCGCGTTGTACGCTCGTATTCCTACCGGAAGTTCCCTCCGGGACGTGGCCGATGGTATAAACGCGAACGGCCAACCCGAAAACCGCGACCGCTAAGCAAATTAATTCCCATACATCTTCGAAACCGAAACTACCGTCGCTACTAGGGAATACGGTATCCCAGAACGCGGGCAGGGCAATAAAAATAATCAATAACGGTATGTAACTCCTCCACTTAAATAACCATTTACCTTGTTTTACAAACGCGTCCCGGAGTTGCATTTAGGTATCCTTTTGTTTCCCGGCGCCTCTCCGGGATTTCCCCGGTGCGCCGACGCCGTCATTATCGTCCGAATCCGCCGTACCTATCTTTTCCCCGCGCCTCTTAACCGCGACGCCACCGCCGAGGCGAGGTCGCGTATCTCCATCTTAATCTCGTCACCCAGGTTGGGGTCGTTCATGGCGCAGCGGAAGTGGATTTCGCACTTGGGGCAGGCCGTAATAAGCGTCGTCGCCCCCGTGGCGCGGGCCTCGCGCAGCCGCTCGAGCTGGACCTCCTTCGAGAAGCGGTCGCAGTTTAGCCAGCCGTTGCCGGCGCAGCATACCGCGCCCTTCCCCGAGCGCGGCATCTCCGCCAGCTCGACGCCCGCCGCCGCCAAAACCTCCCGCGGCGCCTCGACCACGCCCGCGAAGCGCGCCAGCCGGCACGGGTCCTGGAACGTGACCTTCTCCGCCTCGCCCGCGTCGAAGTCCAACTCGCCGGCGCGTTCCGCCATGAATTCGCTGAGGTGTTTGACTTCGAACGGGAGGCCGGCGACGACCTCCGGATAGTCGGCCTTGAACGTATAGTAGCACTCCGGGCAATTGAAGATGACCGTCTTCACGCCCTTCGCCTTCAGGAGTTCCACGTTCTTGCGGGCGAGCTTCTCGAAATGTTCGACGTCGCCGCCCCACAGCAAGTCGTGGCCGCAGCACCGCTCGTCGGGTAGCAGGGCCGGCGCGATGCCGAGGGCATTAAGGAGCTTGATCGCGCTTTTGGCCCCCTCCAACGTGTCCACCTCGAGCTCGGTGAAGAAGGCGTCGAAGTACGGCGCGCACCCCACGAAGAGCGCCACGTCGCCCTCGTCGGCCGTCTTGAGGTCTTCGGTCACCCAGGCCAGGCGGTCCTGATTCAACTCCGCCGCGGTCATGAGCTTCATCAGCGACTGCATCGCGCCGCCGTGGCTGCAGTTGCCGGCGAACTCGGCGCCGTACGTCGCCCGCCGCAGCTCGCGGATGAGGTCGACGAAGCGTACCCCCGAGGGGCACCGCGCGTCGCAGGCCATACACGTCAGGCAGATCGAAAGCTCGCCCGGGCTCGGCAGCCGGCCGCCGGCCAGCGCCTGGCTGATGAGCCGCCGCGGCGAATACGAGCGGTTGTAGCGCGCGACGACGCACGTCGAGGTGCACTTGCCGCACTCCAGACAAAGGAAGGCGTTCGCTTCCCTCAACGTACTCTCGTCTACGGGCGTAGTTGCCTCCATAACGTTTTATCTCACTCGGCGAGAGCCGCGGCGTCGGCGTAGGCCTCGGCCTCGCGCGGCAGCGCGCGTTCCCGCGGCACGAGTTTGGACGGCCCCAGCGCGCGGACCTGCTCCACGAATTCGTCGATGACGCGGCCGAACTTGACGCCCTCCGCGGCGCTTATCCACTCCAGCCTTATGCGCCCCTCTTCGACGCCGAGTATCTTGAGGAGCGCCTTCGTCTTCTCGAACTGCTCCACCGCGCGCTCGTTGCCGAAGATGTAGTGACAGTCGCCGAAGTGGCACCCCGAAACGAGCACGCCGTCGGCGCCGAGCTCGAACGCCCGCAGCACGAACGCCGGATGCACCCGCCCCGAACACATTACCCGAATTATTCTGAAATGCGGGGAGTACTGTATGCGCGAGACGCCGGCGGTATCGGCGCCGGCGTACGAGCACCAGTTGCAGGCGAAGACGACGATGCGCGGGGTGAAGTCCTCGCGGGCCTTGGGTTTGGTTTCGCGGGCCTTGCGGGGGGCGGCGGCCTTTTTGGTTTTGGCCTTGGCCTTCGCGCCGCCGGCCGAAGACTTCCCGGAAGGCCGCTTCGCCGCGCGCTTCGCCGCGGCCCGCGGCTTCTTGGGCGGCGCTTTAGCCTTGGCCTTACTCTTCTCTTCGGTCGCAGCCGTTTTAGTTTTACTCTTGGCCGGCGTCATCTACCCTTTTCACCTTGCAGCGCGGTCTCGAGCATGGTGTGGATCTGGAGGTCGGTAAAGTGGCGGGCCATTATGGCGCCGGTGGGGCACCACACGGCGCACGTCCCGCACCCCTTGCACAACGCCTCGTTGATGCGCGCGACGTAGACCCCGGACTCGAGCTGGACGAGCTCGGGCGCGTTGAACCGGCAGATCTCGGCGCACTGGCCGCAGCCCCGGCAGAGCTCGTCGTTGACCTCGGCGACGGTGGGCTCGAGCTTCACGCTGTCCCGCGCCAGCAGCCGGGCGACCTTGGCCGCGGCGGCCGAAGCCTGCGACAGCGAGTCCGCGATGTCCTTGGGCGCCTGGAGACAGCCGACGATGAAGACGCCGTCGGTCGTCGTCTCCACCGGCCCGAGCTCGGGGTGGCGCTCCATGAGGAACTTGTCGTCGCCGCGCGGTATTTTGAATATAGATTGCAGAATGGTCGTGTCCGGCTCGCGCGGGACCATGCCGGTGGCGAGGACGACGAGGTCCGCCGGCGCGCGCACCCGCGCCTTGAGCAGGATGTCGTAGGCTTCGACGGCCTCCGCCGCCTTGGCCCCCACTGCCTCCGGCCGCTCGTCCTCGGCGATTCTCACGAAGAGGACGCCTTTGCCCCGGGCGTTGCGGTACATCTCCTCGGCGCCGTCGCTCACCGTCCGGATGTCCTTGTAGAAGACCGTCACGTTAGCGCCGTGTTCGCGCAACATCAGCGCCTGCTTTATCGTCGTGGGGCAGCAGTAGCGCGAACAGCCGGGGTTGCCGTCCTCGCACCGCGAGCCGACGCACTGGATGAAAGCGACGTTTTCCGGTTGTTTGCCGTCGACGACGGCGCGGCCGTCGTGAGCGGCGAAGTTCTGCTCCAGCTCCAAGCTCGTTAATACGTTCGGGAACTTGCCGTAGCCGTACTCGCCCGCCGGTTGGTAGAGGTCGGCGCCGGTGGCGAGGACGATGGCGCCGGCGCGGACTTCCTTGGTGGCGCCCTTCTTCTTACCCGAGGCGTCGGCGAGCTCGACGTCGAAGTTGCCGACGAAGCCGTCGACCCGCGCCACCTCGGTATTGAGCATGACCTCGACGCCGGCTTCCTCGAGATGCGCTATCTTCTCGCCGATGAGCTTCTCGGCGTCGCGGCCCGAGGGGTAGAGCTTGGTCAACGACGGTTTGTTAAGACGGCCGCCGAGTTTATCCGTCTTCTCCACCAGAACGGTCTTGAAATGCTGGCGCGCTATTTCGAGCGCGGCCTGCAGGCCCGCGACCCCGCCGCCCACCACCAGCGCCGTCCGTTCCATCGGGACGTCGATCATGTGCAGCGGCTCGAGCCGCCGGGCGCGGGCCACCCCCATGGATATCTGGTCGCGGGCACGCGCCAGCGCGGCCTCGGGCTGGGCGACGTGCACCCACGAGCACTGGTCGCGGATGTTCACCATCTCGAAGAGGTAGGCGTTGAGGCCCACCGCCTCGCACGCCTTGCGGAACACCGGCTCGTGGGTCCGCGGCGTACACGCGGCGACTACCAGGCGATTGAGCTTGTGCTCGGCGATGGCATCCTGCACCGCGCGCTGGCTGGTGTCGGAGCAGGCGAACATCTCGTCGGCGGCGTAGACGACGCCCTCCAGGCCGCGGGCGTGCTCGAGCAGGTCGCCGATGTCCAACCGGCCCGCGATGTTGGCGCCGCAGTGGCAGACGAAGACGCCGACGCGCGGCTCGCCCGAGGTGTCGACGGCCTCGACCTCGAGCGCCTCGTCCGGGACGCGGCACGCCGCGACGTGCTTGGCCGCCAGCGCCGCCGCCCCCGAGGCCTGGGCCACGCAGTCCGGGATGACCTGGGGGCCGCCGGCGGAGCCGCACAGGTAGATGCCGTCGCGCGTGGTGTCGAGGTAGAAGGAATCCGGGTCGCGCTTGCGGAAGAAGCCGTAGCGGTCGAGCTCGACGCCGAGGGTTTCGGCCAGGTCGCGCGCGGTCTCGTTGGGACGGGCGGCTACCGAGAGCACGACCAGGTCCGCCTCCAGCTTCAGCTGTTCGCCGCTCAGCGTATCCTCGGCGTAGACCGTCAGGTCGCCGTCGTCGTCGCCCACGATCTTCGCCGGCCGGCCGCGGACGTAATGAATTTCGTCCACCTCGCGGGAGCGCCCCACGAACTGGTCGAACCCCTTGCCGAACGCCCGGATGTCGGTGTAGAGGATGGTCATGGAGGCGACGTTGGGGTCGTGGATCTTCGCGAGCATGGCGTCCTTGACGGCGTTCATACAGCAGAAGCGGGAGCAGAAATGCTGCCCCCCTTCGCCGCGCGCGCCCACGCACTGCACGAAGACGATGCGTAGGGGGGGCTTGCGGTCCGTGGGCCGGACGACGTGGCCCCGCGTGGGCCCCGACGCGCTGAGCATCCGCTCGAACTCGAGCGAGGTCATCACGTTCTCGTAGACGCCGTACCCGTAGTTTCGCATCACCCGGGGGTCGAACTCGTCGAAGCCGGTGGCGACGATGACCGCGCCCACGTTCACGTCGACGTCGCGGACGCGCTGGTCGAAGTCGATGGCGCCGCGGGGGCAGGCGTCGGCGCAGTTGCTGCACGCCAGGAACGCCTCCTCGTTCAGGCAGACGTCGCGGTCGATAATATAGGCGGCGGGGACCGCCTGGGGGAAGGGCCGGAATACGGCCTTGCGGGCGCCCAGGCCGTGCTCGAAGACGTTGGGCGCGACCATGGGACACACCGCCTCGCAATCGCCGCACCCCACGCACTCGCCCTCGTCCACGTAGCGGGGGTAGCGCCGTACGGTGGCGACGAAGTCCCCCGGCTCGCCCCGCAGGCCCACCAATTCCGAAAGCGTTAGCAGCTCGACGTTAGGATGCCTACCGACATCCATCATTTTGGGGCCGAGAATTCATATCGAGCAGTCCATCGTGGGGAAGGTCTTGTCGAGCTGGCTCATCCGGCCGCCGATGCTGGGGCCGCGTTCCACCAGGTAGACCTTTACGCGGGCATCGGCCAGGTCCAACGCCGCCTGGATGCCGGCGATGCCGCCGCCCAACACGAGGACGCCCTGGGCCTCACTCGGCTCCGCGTCGGGTTCCGCTTCGGCTTTTATCTTATTTTCCGGCTCGTTCTTGGAAGGCATCGTAACCGAGGTCGAACGCTTTTAAATTAAGGTCTATCGTCCCCTTGGGCACCGAAGTCTTTATGGCCTCCACCATCGCCTCTTTGGGGACGGCCTGCGTTACCGCCGTAAAGAAGCCCAGCATCACGATGTTCGTCACGATCTTGCGGCCGAGGTCGGTCTCGGCCATCCGCTGGGCTTTTATGGGATAAACTCCTATGCCCTTTTTTACCTCGCCGGGGTCGACGAGGTCCTCGTCGTATATCAGGACGCCGTCGGCCTTCAGCTCGCTTACGAACTTGGAATAACCTTCCTGCGACATCGCGACCAGGACGTCCGATTTGCGGATGTAGGGATACAGGATTTCTTTGTCGTCGATGAGGACCTGCGTCGAGCAGGCCGAGCCGCGGGCTTCCGGACCGTAGGACTGCGACATGGTGGCGTTCTTTTCGTCGTAAATGGAGGCGGCCTTGCCGACGATAACGCCGGACAATATCACGCCCTGGCCGCCGAAGCCGGTGATGCGTATCTCGCGCCTCATCGCTCGCTCGCCCCCTGGACGACTTTGCCGCGGTAGTACTTGTCGCCCAATATTTCGCCGAGGTGCCGGTCCTGGTACTCCAGCCACGTGGGCCGGTCGCGCTCGACGAATTTGCCGCATATTATCGGGCCGCCGAAGACGATGTCGGTATCGGCGGGGTCCGCGCCGTGCTCGATGACCGTATTGTCGTGGTAGTACTTCATGATGTCGAGGCCGGTGCCGAGGCGGTTCTTGCGCGCGTACAGCGTCGAACACGGCGTTATGACCTCGACGAAGCAGAAACCGGGCTTGACCAGTATCTCCCCGAAGGCCTTGGTCAAACGTCGGACGTGTAGCGCGGTCCACCGGGCGACGTAGTTGGCGCCGCAGGCCGCGGCGAGGTGGCACAGGTTGAACGGCGGGTCGGCGTTGCCGTAGGGGGTGGTGGACGTCAGCGCGTTAAGGGGCGTGGTAGGCGCCACCTGGCCGCCGGTCATGCCGTAGATGAAGTTGTTGACGCAGATGACCTTGAGGTCCATGTTGCGGCGGGCGGCGTGGATGAAGTGGTTGCCGCCGATGGCGGCGAGGTCGCCGTCGCCCGAGAAGACGATGACGGTGAGCTCCGGGTTGGCGAGCTTCAGGCCGGTGGCGAACGGGATAGGCCGGCCGTGCGTGGTGTGGAAGCTGTCGAGGCGAACGTAACCCGCGACGCGGCCGGTGCAGCCGATGCCGGAGACGATGGATACTTTGTCGAGGTCCGTATCCAACTTCTCTAAGGCCGCGGCCAGCGCCTTCACGGCCGTTCCGATGCCGCAGGTACTGCACCAGATATGCGGCATGCGGTCCATACGCAAGAACGGCGCGATGGGGTGTTCTTCCGCGCTTACGGCGGCTATGACCGCTTCCGGTACTCCCTTAGGGCTCATTTTACCTTGGCCCCCTTCTCGATTACCTTTAATATATCCTCCGGGTCGTGGACGCCGCCGCCGGCGTGGGGCGATAGGAGCGTCTCGCACCGCCCCGCGGCGCAGCGCTGGACTTCGTAGAAAATTTGACCCAGGTTTATTTCGACGACCACGAACGCCTTTATCTTCTTCGCGAGCTCCGCTATGCGCTTTTCGGGGAAAGGCCAGATAGCGCGGAGCCTAAAGAAGCCTACCTTTATCCCCTTCTCCCGGGCGAGGTCGATGGCCATCCGCGAGACGCGCCCGCTGATGCCGAAGGATAGCACGACGACGTCCGCGCCGTCGGTATCCTCCTCGTCGAAGTCGACGATGTCGTCGGCGTTTTCGCGAATCTTCGCTACCAGCCGCGGCACGAGCCATTCCTGGCACCGTACGCTCATATCGGGGTAGCCGCGCTCGTCGTGGGTCAGGCCCGTTACGTGGAAGCGGTACCCCATGCCGGCTATCGCCATGTCCGGGACCAGGTCGTCGCCGTAGGCGTACGGCAAGTATTCGTCCTTGGCGGCGTCCGTCAGGCGCCGGGGCTCGAGCTCGATGGCGTCCGCGGGCGGGATGACCACCTTCTCCACCATATGGCCCACGCACTCGTCGAGCAGCACGATGACCGGCGTCCGATATTTCTCGGCCATGTTGAACGCTTTAATAGTGAAGTCGAACGCCTCCTGCGGCGACTGCGGCGCGTACGCGATTATCTCGTAGTCGCCGTGGGAGCCCCACCGCGCCTGCATCACGTCGGCCTGCCCCACCATCGTCGGCAGGCCGGTGGACGGGCCGCCGCGTTGAACGTTGGCCACGACGCACGGCGTCTCCAACATCGCGGCCAGGCCGATGTTCTCCATCATCAGGCTGATGCCCGGGCCGGAGGTAACCGTCATGCTCCGCGCGCCGCCCCACGACGCGCCGATGATGGCGGCTATGGACGCTATCTCGTCCTCCATTTGAATAAAAATGCCGCCGACTTCGGGAAAACGTTCACTAATATGTTCGGCGCATTCCGTGGAAGGCGTAATGGGATAGCCGGCGAAGAAACGACATCCCGCCGCCATGGCCCCCTCCGCGATGGCGCGGTCGCCGTCGAGGTACAGCGTGCCGGTCCTAACGCCCGTCGGGTCCGCTTTCACGAGCCTTGCCCTCCTTCCGCCGGTACCGGCTCCTCTTCTACGGTTAAGCAGTATATAGCGAACTCCGGACATATCATCTCGCACAGGTCGCAGTTCACGCAATTTTCGGGTTTGACCGCCTTCGGCGGGTGGTAGCCTTTGGAGTTGAACTCGTCGCTCATCTCCAGGACGTCGCGGGGACAATACTCCACGCAGAACCCGCAACCCTTACACCGCTCCACGATTATATGCAGCTCGCCCCGGGGGACCTTCATCTTGTCGGCGTCGAGCGGCGTCCGCCAGAACCTCATAACAACCACTCCTCGGGACGCGCCGGCTGCTTCGCCCGGGCCCGGCCGCGCCCAAAAAAAACCGCCCCTGAGCCGCTCCGCGGTGGCTGTTTTAAACTTCCGGGCCCG
>DATKVX010000096.1 GCA_035529855.1 bacterium | reverse complement strand
CCAGTGGCTGCCGTCGCCGGCGGGCGCGACGACGTCGACGTCCCACAGCGGGTTGCGGCCGTCGTCGAAGACCTGGGGCAGCGTGACGTAGGAGTTGTCGCGCACGTCGCGGCCCAGCGTCTGCGCCGCGCCGCGGTTGGTCACGTCGTCGCCGGTGTCGGGCGGGTACTTCACCTTCACGAAGGGGGTGCCGAAGCGCTCGGCCTCGCGCAGCATGAACAGCGTCAGCATCTCGTGGTTGTACCAGGCGCGGTAGCAGGACTTGGTGGCCGGGGTGCCGTAGAGGTTGCCGAACTCGTCGTCGTGGGCATACCAGGCCGACTTGTCGGCGGGGACGTTTATGATGTCGCCGGCGAGCTGCTGGAAGCCTTTGTAGGAACCGCGCTCGTCGGCCAGCCAGCGGCAGTTCTCGGGGTGCGGGTCGCGCAGCTCGCGGAAGACCCACTTCGTCGCGCCGTGGTAGTCCGCCGAGGTCCACACGTGCTCCACCGGCGCGTAGCCGAAGTCGAGGGCGTTGAGGCACATCTTGGTGAAGCGGTCGCTCCACGGCCGGAGGTACTGCGACTCGACGAAACGGCGCACGTCGGCGTCGTCGCACACCACGCGCTTCTCGGCGGCGAGGACCGCCATCTTTATGACGGCCAGGCCGAAGTGAATCTGCGGGTACTCGCGCATCCGCTTGAGCGAGGAGAACGATATCGACGAGGGGTTGTAGACGCCCAGCTCGGCGATGAGCCGCGCGGCGTACTGGTAATAAAAACGGGTCAGCGACGCCTGATACGACGCCGGCGGCCTGGTGCGGTCTTTATTCTGCGCCATGGTCTAAACCTCTGCTTTGGTATACCCGGCCGCCGTCGGCGGTCGGTAGGGCGCTCGAGCTGCCGCGCCCTAATCCCCAACAGGCCAGCGCCAGCGCGGTCACCGCGTCGTCGTGGTAGCCGGCCGGCGCGCCGTAGCGGACGCCGCCCCCCGGGAGCTGCTCGGCGGCGTAGATCTCAAGCTCGCTCAGCAGAGCCGGGACTTCCGGAAAGCGAACGGTTCGCTCCGCCAGCGCCAGCGCCAGGTTCTCCACCAGCCGGCGCTTGGTTTCGGCGGTGAACTTGTAGCCGCGCGCCGGGACGCCCAGCGACTTCAAGCGGTCGTAGACCGGGTCGCCCAGGCCGGTGCTGTCGAGCCACACCGTCGCGTCGTGGTAGCGGCTCGAGGCGCTGCGGACTTTCGCCACCTGGAACTCCCAGTCGAGTTGGTTGAAGCGCTCGAAGTGGACCAGCGCGCGGCTCGAGCGCTTGAGCACGCACATTACGGTGAAGTCGGTCGTCTTGCCCAGGTCGCAGCCGACGACGTACGTCTCGCCGGGCTGCGGGTCCTCCAGGTCGCCCGCGACGCACTCGCGGACGTCGCGGAAGACGCCGCCCAGGTCGCCCAGGAACTCCGCCAGAATTTCCTGGCGGTAGACGTTCTCGGGAAGGCCGCGGGCCTCGGCGTCTATGCCGGCCGCCGGCAGGATGCCGTCGTAGCTGGTGTAGTGGAAACCGACGTAGCCCGGCTCGGCGGCGGCGGCTCGAGCCCACAGCTCGTGCGCCTGGTTGAGGCCCTTGGGCGTGAAGATGAATAGGGCCGGCGCGTCTTTCGCCATCAACGTCGGGCGGACGCACTCCTCCCAGGCGTAGCGGCTCCAGAGGGAGAACTCCTCGGCCACCAGGCCCGCGACGGAGAGCGGCCTGACGGCGTCCGGGTTGTCCATCGAGCGCAGGATTATTTTGGCATCGTTGGCCAGCGTCAATATATGCTCCGTCTTGTTGTACGCGGCGCCCCAGCCGCCGCCCCGGAGGGCCTCGGCCGGGATGGCGCGTACCATTTCGGGGACGAGCTGGTCGCGCAGGTAAGCGTACTCGGGCGCGGCGACGAGGACGTACGCGCCGGGTTCGGCGTCGGCGGCCCAGTCGCGGGCGACGCGCACGGCCGTAAAGGTCTTGCCGAACTTGCGGCCGGCGCGCACGACGACGCGCCTGTGTTTATCGAGAACGCACGCCCGGTAAATGGCATATTGCTTAGGATTTCGCCTTAGCGTTGCGTCCCTTATTCTTACGCGAGTTTTCGGGAGGCACAACTTCGGAGATGATTTCAACGGCGCCCTCGCCGCCGCCGGGTTGGCGGGCGCGTTCCGCGGCGGCCTCGAGTTCCTTCAGGAAGAGTTGGATCGCCTTGTAGTCGCCCTCCTCGGCGCGGTCCGCCAGGACCTCGTAGACGCGGGCGGCGCGGCTGAGGAGGTAGGCGTCGAGGCGGCGCCGCGAGGCGGCCCAGACGGCGGAGGTGAGCTTGCGGACGAGGGTGCGAACGCCGACGCCGAGAGTCCGGCCTTTGGCGACGAGGCCCTTGGTGCGAGAGGAGGCGAGGACCTCGGCCAGGCGCTCGTCGGTGGGTTCTTTGTTGGATGGCACACGTTAAGGCGGGTACGTACTGCGGCCTCCCCCCCAATACCCTTATCCGTTCATAGGGAGGCCGGACGATGAAACGTATGGTTTCTTCGAACGATGAAACGTACGGTTTCCCCCCGGAGGGGGTGCTCGCGGCTGCACTTTAACCGCGCGGGTTCACCGCGAGCCGGTAAGGACTAAGGCGCGGGCTCGAGTGGAGCCGCGCTCGCCTATATTAATAGCAGCGGCGGAGCATTAGTCAACGCGCTAAAGGGGGCTAAATGCGGTTAAAAGCGGGCGGGGGTGGTTAGGGGGTATGGCGATTAACGTTTCTTCTTTGGGGGGCGCGGCTTGAAAATCTTACGGCGTATTTTATCGTAAACGCCCTCAGGTTTTGTCTCGTTTATCCACGCGATCTTTTTGTACTCCCTTTCTTGAAACTCTCTAGCCGTTATGAAGGTGTCCGGCGTAAAAATCGCTAACTTCGGGTAAACCCCACTCGTGGTTAACAACTCTTAAAAGGTACGGCTCTATTTCGTCGTTTTCCAACTTTAAACAAAAACCGTTAAGCTCGAAAAACATTTCGGCCGCCACATGTGCCGTCCGCTTATTTCCGTTATAGAAAGGGTGGAAACCCGCAATCCCGTGAGCCAACGCGGCACCTTTATACGGTATAGACTTGAAAAACCGCTTCTCGCCTGCTCCCGTTTTCGGTCGGTTAACGACCATTTCCAATAAAGAAACCGATTGAACGCCAGCCGGTTCAATCGGGTCCGCGGTATTTGCGTACTTTCTTACTAACCCCCAATATATACTGAGGACGTCGTCCACGCTGAGGTACACGACGTCCTCTTCCGGGATCACATTTTTGCTAATTTGTCGAGAGCCTCCTTACGCCTTTTGAATATCTCGTCGAATTTCTTCGGCACGTCGGGGTTGACTTTCGACTTGTCGTACTTCGAAGGCGCTTTCTTCGAAGCCTCTTTGGAACCGCAGATGATTTTCTTATCGGTAACCATGATAAACCCTTTCGAATCTCCTCGCATATATTATAGCAATATCCCAACGCCGAGGTCAAGGGTATAAAGCCGAAACTTAAAACAAGTCTGCATCTTCTACCAATAACAGCGGCGGCGCGCGAGTCAACGTGTTAAAGGGGGCTAAATGCGGTTAAAAGGGGGCGGGGGTGGTTAGGGGAAGAGGAAATAAAACGGATAGGCGGCGGTCATCTATACGGCTTCAGCTCGATAGTCTTTTTCTTGGCATCGATTACGACCTTATATCGCGCGAAAATGCCCGATAATCCGAGGAGGGGAGGCTGGCCGTCGTCTTCTACGAAACAAACCGGGATCGAAAAGTCCTCGCCTCCTACGGAGACTTCGATTTCTTCGAAATAGTAAAAATCGAACAGGCCGCCGCACCCCACCCCTTTTCTTAATTCGCCGCTCGTAATGTTTATCCCCAGTTTCCGGCCTACCCACGCCGGGAGTATAGTCTCGTCGGCGCCGGAGTCCACCAGGCCGTATATATCGATATAGTCTTCCCCGCGGTAAAACCTAATCAAAATGGCCGGTACTTCCTTTATTGTTACAAGAGTGCCGGCCCTATCTTCTCTTAGTTTATGCCAATCGAACTTCATCGGACGCCGTAAAAGGCGGTACAACCCTCGGGGGGGCAGAAAGCGAGCACCGGGTGTTCGACGCCCTTCGACTTAGCCTCGTCGAAAGCCTTCTCGGCCGAACTATCTACCGCTACGGGCTTTTCGCCGCTTTCGTCGTACGCGATCCATTTTCCTTCGCAGCTCATGCCATCATCTCCGTGCGCACGGTTCACGCTCAATAATATACCACAACGAAACGCATGTAGTCAAGTTAATCGGCGCCGCGCCGGCCCCGCTTTGTTTATACCATAAACGACGTATACGCCGCAGTCAACGCGCTAAAGGGGGTTAAATGCGGTTAAAAGGGGGCGGGGGTGGTTAGGGGAATTATTACTGGTCGGAAGTATACACGGGTTCGAAATACTGTATCCTGCGGTTGTAGATATCTATTACGTAGACTAAACCGGAGGGGGCCACGGCCACGGAGCGTACGCCGTCGAAAAAACCGGGGCCCGTTCCTTTCGACCCAAACGAACCTAAATACGTACCGTCCGAGCCGTAGCGTAATATCTGGTCGAAATCCGGACAGGCTACGAAAACCTCTCCCTGCGAGCTTACCGCCACGTTTAATACCCTATAACGCGTATATGCGCCGGGCAAACGCGATTGCCCCAGGAAAGCGCCGTCGGGGGTGAAACGCTGGATAAGGCCTTTGAACCTATCGACAACGCATACCGTACCGTCGCCAGCGACAGCTACATCATCTGGACACTCGAATCGCTCGGGCCACACGCCCCCGGAATACAACTCGCCCAAGAAAAACCCCTGTCGTGAAAAAAACGAAACGGAGTCTTCGCTCGATCGCCTTAACTTCGTAACGTACACTATACCCTCCGGAGAAACGGCCACGGCGTGTACGCCAACGAAATCAACGTGGCCGCCGTCAGCGGCGTTCCAGCAGTCTATCAACTCATTTTGAGGGTTAAAGCGAAAAACGGCGTGGTTTACGTAATCCGCGACGTAGACCTCTCCATCTCTGCTTACGGCCAGGGTGCTAGGGCGCGATAACCGCGTATCCTCGCCTAATTCCAAAGTAGTTTTTAGTTCGCCTTCGTGCGACAGGCGCCAAACACAGCCGTTAACGAAATCGAGTATAAATAGGTCGCCTTCCGGGCCCACCGCGATATCGGCCGGCGCGGCGACTCGGCCTTCATTAGAGAATTGGTCCGTACGGAACTCCCCAGCGTACTCGAAGGTCATGGGCGTGGGTCCGCCAGCGGCCGCGGCGCGAGTTAAACAAACGAACGCGAGCCCGAGCGCCGAAGTTAATATCCGGAGGTTATTTTTTAAAACGTTTAAAGACACGGCGCGAAAACCGTACAATTCTTCCGATAGGGGGGTTATTATTTTATTCGACCGTTTCGGCGCGGCGGAAATAAATTATCCGCTCGTTACTGCCATCCGCAACGTATAAAGTACCATCGGGGGCAACCGCGATACTTTCCACCGTCGTGTTTTTTTTATCTGCTTTCGAACGGCATCGGAATTCGCCCTTAAAATCTCCCTCTCGATTGAAAAACTGAACCCGAAACGTCCTTCCGCCGTCGACGTTGTCGGCAACGTATACCGTGCCGTCGGCGTCTATTGCTATACCGACGGGTGAAGAGAACTCACCCGGGCCCTCGCCGCCGGTGCCCCATTTAACGAGGAATTGACCCTCGGCCGTAAAACGTTGCACGAAATCCTCGTAGCACGCGGTTAAGTAAACGGTACCGTCCGGGCCTACGGCCAAATCCCCCACGTCTTGGGGTTCGAACGTCGGGTTGGCGCCGCCACACCACAAACCCAGCGGTTCGCCGGCGGGTTCGAAGTACCGAACGTAATTCTCGTCGTAGTCCGTTACGTACACTTTGCCATCAGGCGCGGCGGCGACCGCCGTCCACTCTCCGTTACTACGCGTTGCCCTTTCCCACCCGCCGAGGAAAGAACCAAACGCGGTATAGTATTTAATCCGCAACGGGCCCGGGTCCGCCACGTAAACGCGGTTACCCGGGCCTACGCAAATATCGTAAGGCCAATTTATCATATCGTCGGGGCCCCCCACGGCCCCGGTGAACAAGAAACTCGTTCCGTCGGGTACCGGGGCTTCGCCCCAAGCGCCTAGGAATTCGCCGTTCGATTTAAAGTATTGGACCCGGCGACCGGTACTTTCCAAAGTATATACGATATTACCGGATAAACTAACCGCCACGGCATTTAACCCTTTAAAATAACCTTCCCCTGAGCCTTCTCCCCCCCACTCCCCCGCGTACTCGTACGCGACGACGGCCTCTCCGGCCGCCGGGCCGGGGTAAGACGCTACGAGGTACAACGAAGCTACGAGGAACCCAACGGGTTTATTCATATCGCGAACCGCCCGGGGGCGCAAGGCCTTGCGCCCCTACCTGGGCCGATACCGGTCGGCCTGGTCGAAGAGGTCCAGCAGGCGGGAGCCCGCTTTAATGCGGGCCGCATGCGGGGCGCCGGCGGGGATAAAGTACGTATCCCCTCTTCGGTAAACGGCCTTCTCGCCGCCCATTGTTAGCTCTACCTCGCCGTCCAGGACGACGACCCACTGCGCCGCGTGCGATTCCTCCGGCGCGTCGACGTCGGCCTCGAACGCGACGAAGACCACCTGCTTACGCTCGCCCTGCAAGAGGTACGCCCGCACGCCTTCGCCGGGGACGTCGGCCCGCGGCAGGTTGGTAACTATTTCCGGGAAGAATTCCTCTGGTACTAAGGTTCGACCTCCTGTTTGGATTACGCCGCGCAGGGGCGACTTGCCAGTCGCCCCCCCTTCGTGTATCCGGGCGACTGGCCGGTCGCCCCCGGGGACGATGCCACGGTAAAACGGCTCGAGCTGAAGGTCGGCCCCTACGCGTTTTCGGACAGTAGGGGCGCAAGGCCTTGCGCCCCTGCCGGAACGGCGTCGGTTGGTAATAACCGACGCCACCAATCAGACGGCGTGGCGTTACCGGAACAACGCCCGGATGCGGCCCAGCGAGACAGGCGCAACGGCCGTGCCGTTGCCGAGGTCCAGCTGATAGGCCCGCCGGCCGCCGACGTCCGAATTGCACCAAAACGTTGTCCCAAAAGAGGCCGGGTACCCCGGCCCGCAGACGCAGCCGTGAGTCGTCCCGGGGATGGAAAAAGTCGCTACGGTCGAGCCGGTCGCCGTATACACCATCCCCACGTCCGAGTCGTAAGCCCACACCGCGACGACGACGTATTCGCCGCTCCGGCCCTCGAAGGTGCGCGTCGCCGCTATGCCGCCTATATAGGGGCCCAAAATGCGGAAGGAGCTCACCAGGCTCCCGGCGGTCGTGTAGCGGTGAACGTACGCCCCGGCCGCGACGTACATATAGGCGCCGCCGGGGATGTAACCGTAGCCGATCTTGTCGGGGACCGCGACCGACCTGGCGAGCGAGCCGGTCGATACGACGTAATCCCGCAACATATTCGCACCGTCCAGGACGGCCAGGTAGCCCCCGCCCAGAACGCTGTGGTCCGCGTCCCCCGCGTCGGTTAAACCGGCGAGATTTACGGAGTTAACTAGCGAGCCGTTCACGGTATACGCCCGCAGCGTATTGGGGCTTGCGACGCTGTAGGCGTAATCGGCGCCGCGGTAGACGTTGCGCGCGCCGGGCCACGGAAACGAGCTGATGACGGAACCTACCTCGCCCCAAGCGCAAACGGCCGCCAGCGCGCCGAGCGCCGCGGCCGTAGTTATCGCTAGCTTCCTCATTTCCCTTTACCTCCTCGAGCTACTGCGCTCTGCAAATAAATATAACAGAAAAACCTTGACAACTACAAATAAAAACGGGCCGACCTTAAAGTCGGCCCCTACGATAAACGCAACGGGTAAGAGGCTTAAGCCCCTTGCTGTTTTTGGGCGACTTGCCAGTCGCCCCTACAGAAACGGCGGCGGTGCGCCGGTTGGTAACAAACGACGCCCCGAGGACGAATAGCCGGTCGCCCCTACCGGAACAGCGCCTTCACGCGGCCGAGGGAGGCCGGCGCGGTATGATAGCTTAACAAGGGGCTTAAGCCCCTTGTTAACGCCCCTTGTACGACGCGGGCGACTGGCCAGTCGCCCCTACTTAAACAACGCCTTCACGCGGCCGAGGTTTCGCGGGCCGCGTCGCGAAACAGCCTCTCGTACGCCGCCGCGGAGCGGGCCCACGTCATCCGCCGGCCGAAGCGGTACGCCCGCCGCTCGAGGTACCGCCGCGCGCCGTCGTGCGCCAGGAGCTCCGCGAGCCAAAAGGCCAGCGTCCGCCAGTCGCGGAAGGGCACCAAGATGCCACGGTCGGCGCCCAACAGCTCTCGCGCGTACCAATACGGCGTCGAGATTATCGCTTTGCCGCAGGCTACGGCGTACGCCAACGTCCCGGAGGATATCTGGTCCTCGTTCAGGTACGGCGTGACGTATACGTCCGCGGCGCGGAGGTACGTCAACAATTCGTCCAGCGAGACGAAGCGGTTGACGAAACGGACGTGGTCGTGCAGGCCCAGCCGGTCGATGGCCTTTTGCAAGGACGCGCGGTACGCCTCGCCGTAACGTTTTTTTATCGTCGGGTGCGTGGCGCCCAGGATTAAGTACAACGACTCGGGGAATTGCGGGAGGACGTCCGCCAGGGCTCTTACCGCGACCTGAATGCCCTTGCGGGGGCTGATGAGGCCGAACGTCAGGACTACCTTCCGGCCTTCCACGCCGACGGCCTTTTTAAACGGCGCCGCGTCCGCGAACGGGACATCCGGCGTGCCGTGGTGAACGACGTGGACCTTTTCGCCCCTTACGCCGTAGATGCCCGTCAGGAACTCGGCCGCCTTTTCGGCCTGGACCACGACCGCGGCGGAGCGTTCGCATACTTTAATAAGGACCTCGCGCTGCATCGGCTTGGGCTCGGCCAGAACCGTATGTAGCGTCGTCACTACGGGTTTCTTCAGGCGATCGAGGAAGGTCAAAACGTACCGGCCCGCCCGGCCGCCGAAAACGCCGTACTCGTGCTGCAGCGATACGACCGCCGCGGACGACTCGTTCACCAGCTTCGCCGCGGCGACGTAGTCCTCGAGCCGCGACGCGCGTACGACGGCCCGGACCTCGGCGCCGTACGGCCGGCGGCGCTGCCGCTCGCTCATGGCGACGACCGCTACGCTGCCGCCCGCGCCCAGCTTCTCGCCCCGGCCTTGGGCCAGCGCCGACGCCAGGTCGTAGGCGAAGGTCGCCAGGCCGCAGAGACGGGGCCGGTACGTAGATACTACGTACAAACCCGGCCAAGAAACCATAAACCCCCGACGGAAGTTTAAACCTTGTAGGTTTTGAGGTAACTCAGCACCTCGTCGAAGTCGGTCGTCGCCAACGCCACGACGGAGTCGGCGGCGCCGTAGTAAATACGGAGTTCGCGCGTTTCCTCGTCCAGCACGACGCCGCACGGAAACACGACCCCCGGTACGTCGCCTATCATCTCGTAATAAGTGCGCGGGCCGAAGACCCAGTCCTCGCTGCGGCGGATGACGCGCCACGGCTCGTCGAGGTCGAGAAGGGCGAGGCCGCTGCGGTAAAGGCTGCCGGAGGCGGTGCGCCGCACGCCGTGGTATACCACGAACCACCCCTCGGCCGTCTCGATGGGGGGCGGCCCCAGGCCGACGCGGTGGACGTCCCAGGAGGCCGGGCGCGTCGTCAACAGCAGGCGGTGGTCGCCCCAGTACTTGAGGTCGGGCGAGAACGATATCCACATGTGGGCCTCGCCGCGGATGACGGGCCGGTGGATCAACGCGAAGCGGCCGTTTACCTTGCGCGGGAACAGCGACGCGTCCTTGTCCTCCGGCGGCAAGAGGCGGCCGTAGCGGGTGAACGTCTTGAAGTCGGCCGTGGTGGCGAGCGAGACCACGGTCTCGTCGCGTATGAACGACGTGTACACCACGGCATACTCGCCCAGCGGCTCGAGCCAGACAACGCGCGGGTCCTCGACGCCGAACTGTTGTTCGTTGTGGGCCTCGTCGGCTACGAGGGCCGGTTCGGCGTCGACGCGCCAATTCGTTTTGCCGTCGGCGCTACGGGCCGCGGCGAGGTGGGAGAAGCCGCGCAGGTCCTCCACCCGCACTAACAGCAGCGTCTCGCCGTCGACGAGGGCCGCGCCCGGGTTGAAGACGGCGTGGGCTTGGTACGGCCACAGGTCCGCGGTCAATATGGGGTTTTTCTCGAACCGGCGGAAGAGCTCGTCGCCGAGCTGGCATCCGGCGTCCGTTTCTGCCATTGCGTGCCTCCCGCAGGGCGGGCGTTGCACCCTCAATATTTATTTATAGCTTATAACGGTGCCAAAAGCAACCGATTAAAACGCGAGCCGACCCGAAGGCCGGCCCGGAACAAGGGGCGGTTAAACGGGGGCTTCAGCCCCCGGCCCTCTGAGGGCGACCAGCCGGTCGCCCCTACAACCCTTACCGGAACAACGCCTTCACGCGGCCCAGCGACGCCGGCTCGAGGCTCGTGTTCGGGTCCCATTTGAAGTATTGGATACGGTTATTGCCGGTATCGGCTACGTAAACGGAGCCATCCGGCGCGACGTCGGCGCCACGGGGCACCCTGAATTGGCCGTCGCCCGTGCCCTCCGAGCCCCATTTCCCGAGGAAGGAACCGTTGGGGGTGAAATATTGGATGCGATTATTATGGGTATCGGCGACGTAAACGTTGCCGTACGAGTCTATCGCTATGCCCTCAGGTCCGTCAAATTGGCCGTTGCCCGTACCGTTCGAGCCCCATTTCCCGATGAAGTAGCCCATCGGTCCGAAATATTGGACCCGGTCGTTGCCGGCATCCGCGACGTATACGTTGCCGTTGGCGGCGACGGCTACACCCCTATGATTGTAGAATTGGCCGTCGCCGGAGCCCATCGAGCCCCACTTGCCGAGGAAGGAACCGCCGGAGGTAAAGTATTGGATGCGGCAGTTGCCCATGTCGACGACGTAAACGTTCGCGGCCAGGCTCGTCGCAACGCTCCAAGGAGCCATGAACTGGCCGTTGCCCGTGCCGCGGGAGCCCCACTTGCCGAGGAAGGAACCGCTGTAGGTGAAGTATTGGATGCGGTTATTGCCCATGTCGGCGGCGTATACGTTGCCGCCCAGGCCTACCGCAACGTCGGGAGGAAGTTCGAACTCGCCGTCGCCCTTGCCCTCCGAGCCCCATTTGCCGAGGAAGGAACCGTCGGGGGTGAAGTATTGGATGCGATGGTTCACCATGTCGGCCACGTACGCGTAACCGGCGCCGCCTACGGCGATCCCTTCGGGCGAGTCGAACTGGCCGTTGCCCGTGCCCTTCGAGCCCCACTTTCCCTCGTAGAGCCAGTCGCCGAAGGCCACGCCGGCCGTAAAGAGCGCCGCGGCGGCCGCGAAAATTAGCACCCTCTTCATTTCGGTCTCCTTTCGCCCTAAAACTACGGCGTTAAATTTAATAAATAAAGACCCAGGCGGGGCAAGAGGCCCGACTTGGATGTTCGTTATTAACGTGGAACCACGGCCGCGCCGACGACCGCCGAGAGCTTGAACCCAAAAGAACGTAACGCTCGATCTTACCCTCCGCGCTTAGGAGCGGCGAGCCGTCGCCGCGCTTGTTAGACGGTCTATTTTTATTTTAACCGATACCGTTCCCTTTGTCAATAAAAACGGGTCGGGGGCGCAAGATACCCCTATGAGGGCGCACAGCCGTGCGCCCCTACATAAACGGTGCCGGCCGGCCGCCCCTACCGGAACAACGCCTTCACGCGGCCGAGGGAGGCGGGCTCGAGCCCTACGTTGACCCACTTGAAATATTGGATGCGGTTGTTGTTCTGGTCGGCGACGTAAACCCTACTACCGGTCGTATTTAAGGCGACGCCGGTGGGGCGACGGAATTGGCCGTTGCCCGACCCCTCCGACCCCCATTTGCCGAGAAACGAGCCCGTGGGCGTGAAGTATTGGACGCGGTTGTTGACCGAGTCGACGACGTAGACGTCGCCGTTCGGGGCCAAAGCGACGCCCGGGGGTTATTGAATTGACCGTTGCCCGAGCCCAACGAGCCCCACTTCCCGAGGAACGAACCCGTGGCGTCGAAGTACTGGACGCGGTTGTTGTCCGAGTCTGCTACGTAGACGTTGTAGTTCGACGCTATAACTATGCCGTCCGCTCCATTGAACTGCCCGTTACCGGAGCCGCGCGAACCCCACATCCCAAGATACGAACCCGCCGCGGTGAAGTACTGGACGCGACTACCGAGGGTTTCGGTTACGTACGCGTTGCCGTAAGGGTTCAAGGCCACGTCTATCGGATCCCGGAATTGGCCGTTACCCGTACCTATAGTCCCCCACTTGCCGAGGAAAGAACCGCTCGAGGTGAAGTATTGGACGCGGTCGTTGCCCGTGTCCGTTACGTAGATGTTGCCGTTGGGCGCCGAGCCAATACCGGAAGGGATGTCGAACAGGCCGTCGCCCACGCCGCGAGAGCCCCATCTACCCAGGAACGTACCTGTGGCCGTGAAGTATTGTATGCGGTTGTTTAACCGGTCAACGACGTATACGACCCCATTCGAGCCGACGACGACGCCGTAAGGTCGGTTAAATTGGCCGTTGCCGCTGCCTTCCGTTCCCCACTTTCCCTCGTAGAGCCAGTCGCCGAAGGCCACGCCGGCCGTAACGAGCGCCGCGGCGGCCGCGAATATTAGCACCCTCTTCATTCCGGTCTCCTTTCGCCCTAAACCTACGGCATTAAATTTAAAAAAACCCAAGCGGGGAACAGGCCCAACTTCGGTTTTAGCTACTAGCGCGGAACCACGCCCGCGCTAACGACCGCCGGAAGCATCCATCCCAAAAGAACGTAGCGCTCGATCTTACCCTCCGCGCTTAGGAGCGGCGAGCCGTCGCCGCGCTTGTTAGAACGTCTACATATAATATAGCCGATAATAAACCCATTGTCAATAAAAACGGGTCGGGGGCGCGAGGTAGTACGTAAACGCGCAGGGCCGGCCTCTTAGGCCGCGCCGACGTTCAAAAAAAGAAGGCCGGCGTAAGGGCCGGCCCGGAACAAGGGGCGGTTAAACGGGGGCTTCAGCCCCCGGCCCTCTGAGGGCGACCAGCCGGTCGCCCCTACAACCCTTACCGGAACAACGCCTTCACATGCCCGAGGGAGGTGGGGGAGACGGCGGGCTCGGTCCAGCCGAAATATTGGACGCGGTTGTTATCCTCATCGGCGACGTAAACGCGGCCGCCGTCGGGCGTCAACGCGACGCCGTAGGGGTAGTTGAACTGGCCGTCACCGGCGCCCTTCGACCCCCACTTCCCGAGGAAGGAGCCGCTCGAGGTGAAATATTGGACGCGGTGGTTTCCGCTGTCGGTCAGGAAAACCTGGTTACCGGGCGATAAGGCCACGCCCCAAGGTTGGTCGAATTGGCCGTTCGCCGAGCCGTACGAGCCCCATTTCCCGCGGAACGAGCCGCTCGGGGTGAAGTACTGGAGGCGGTTGTTGCCGCTGTCCACCACGTAGACGTCGCCGTTGCCCGCTATGGCTATCCCTTCCGGGCCGTCGAACTCGCCGTTGCCGGCGCCGGTAGAGCCCCACCGGCCGAGGTAAGAACCGCTCGAGGTGAAGTATTGGACGCGGTCGTTGCCCCAGTCCGCCACGAAAACAGTGCCGTCGCGCGCTACGGCTACGCCTAAAGGGCCCTGGAATTGGCCGTTGCCGTAGCCGAACGAGCCCCACCGGCCGAGGTAAGAACCGCTCGAGGTGAAGTATTGGACGCGGTCCGCGCCCCAATCGGTCACGTAAACGGTCCCGGCGGCCGCTAGGGCGACGTCTTCGGGTTGCTCGAACTGGCCGCTGCCGGACCCGGAGGAGCCCCATTTGCCGAGGAAGGAGCCGCTGGAGGTGAAGTATTGGATGCGGCAGTTGCCGACGTCGACGACGTATACGTTGCTATTGGGGGCGACGGCGATACCCGAAGGGCAATCGAATTGGCCGTTACCCGTGCCCTCCGAGCCCCATTTACCCTCGTACACCCATTCGCCCGTGGCGCCGCAGGGCGCCAGCGCCAGCGCGGCCGCAAAGATGGCAATAGTACGTTTCATTTGACTTCCCTCCGTTAGCAGCATCGCGTTCGCCGTTGCTATCCAAACCTCTCGGGATTATAAAGCCCGCCGAAGGCGACAAGTTCAAGTAATCGCGCCTCCTCGCCGAGATTACTACGTTTATCATATCAATTATATAGGATAATACGCCGCAAGTCAAATACGCCGCGGGCTTTTCCATTTTATTCCCGTTTAACAATTCATCATCGAAAAATAGCCTTCACCCGCCCCAGCGAGGTGGGCGCGACGCCTACGCCCGTATAGGTGATGCGGTGCCGCGAGCACCACGTCCCCAGCTTCCCCTGCTCCGCGGCGTACGTCCCTACCGCGTTGTTCCGGAAGGCGGGCTTCGTGTCGAAGTGCCAGGAAGGAACGGTCGTCTCGTTGTCGCGCCGCCACCGCATCTCGACGATGAGGTTTTTGCTGCCGCCGTAGGCGAAGGGCTTTCCGCAGTCGAAGCCGAACCACTGGTCGCCGGTGGTAGTTACGACGAGCCAGCTGTTGCTGTAGATGAGGGCCGGCGTGTTGCCGCCGTAGTTGCCGACGAAAGACGTCGTGAGTTCGCTAACCGACGTCTCGCACAGCGTGATCTCGACGTCGCCGAAGCCGGCGCCCGTTGCGGCGGCGGAGGCGTTCCACTCCACCCGCGTTACGTCGCCGGCGAAATTCAACTCGCTGGCCAGCACCAGGACCTGGCACCGGAACTCGTCGCCTCACGTCCCGCACCAGGGCCCCTTCTGCGGGCTCTCCTTGGCGCCGACGACTACCGTGGCGGCCTGCGAGGCGCTCGCGGCGACCAGCGCGAGTACCAAAATAATCCCAATTCTCATATCGCACCTCCCGGCGATTCGCCTCCCCATTATGTTACGAGGCCGCCGCGCCGTCAAGGGGAAAGCGGCGGGCGGGAGGGGCGGACCTGGCGACCGAGGGGCGGCCCGCGGCCTACAACGCCGCGTTCACGCGGCGCCCGCCCCGGCCTACTAACAGGCCGGTATAGACAAGGGGCTTCAGCCCCTTGTCCGCCGGGGCGGCGCGGGACCGGTAACGGTAGGGGCGCACGGCTGTGCGCCCCTACGTAGGCCGGCAGGGCCAGGCGTCCAGCGGCGCGCTAAAAGCATAGGGAACCTTTTATTTCTCCTCAATTACCTTTCCGTAAGTATCGTAAAGGACGCCGTCGACGCGCCGCGGCGAGAAGGAAGGGTTCCAACACGGACACCAGCCGTCGGGCCCCAGCACCTCCCCTTCGCCGGAACGACCCGGAAAAAGGGAGTACAAGTAGAGCTGATATTCGCCTGCCCATTCCGACGTATAGGTTATAGTACCGCCGTCGGGTGAGAGCGTGGGCCCGGAATTTACGAGGTCGTCAACAACTTTAACGTCGGAGCCGTCGAGTTTAACGACGCACAACCTTATTGGGAATTCATCCAGGTTGAACAACACGGCCGAGCCGTCGCGGGTGAACGAGAAAACTTCCGGCGTTTCGCCGCCGCGGACGAGGCAGCGTTCGCCGGTCCCGCCGGCGTTTATAACGTAAACTCCTCGCCCGTCGCCGCGCCGCGAGTAGAAGGCTATCTTCGTCCCGTCAGGGGACCATACCGGGCCCGTATCGTCGCGTTTGTTAACTGTAATCCGAGCTAACTCGCCGCCGTCCAAGCTGATCACGTATATCTCGCCCTGGCCTCCCTCCTCCATCGTAAACGCGACGCGGCCGCCGTCGTAGGAGAACGCCGCGTCGTAATTACTACCGTCCGCGTCGACGAGGCGGGCCCGGCCGGTGCCGTCGACGTTGACGACGTATACGGCCCGCTTGTCGCCCTCGGCCTGGGTATACGCGATGCGGCGGGAGTCAGGCGAGAAGGAGTTGAACGCGGCGTCGTGCTCGCCGTCGCTAAGGCGGATTTTCCTCGAGCCGTCGACTTTCATAATATATAAATCCCACCGGGCGCCGAACCACCCTACGGCACCGGTGTTCGGCGCTTGCGATACGTCGGTCGGCATAAGGGAATTTACGCGGTAGGCGATCCTGGTCCCGTCCGGCGAGAAAACGGGATTGCGCCCCGCCGTCTCGAGCGTAGCCCACCGCCGGCCGTCGAGGCCGGCGAGGCGGAGCCCCCACCCGTCGTCGTACGCGATAAAGTCCTCCGCCTGCGCCATGCCGGCGACGTCGATTTGCTCGCCGGTATCAACGACGTACGTAGACTCAGTGCCCGCCGCCGCGGCGGCCGGGCCGGTAGCGTTCGGCGCGAGACTAGCCGTTAAAACCCATAACGCTATCGCTACATAAGCCTTTGCGTAATATCGGTTACCCACGACGCCTCCCTAAATGTTAATCGGTTTGGAACTGTAACGTTAAGTATATTAACACAACGGCCACGGTGAAGCCACCGCAAGCGCGAACCGACTACCCCCTTAAAGGATACCGACTACAAAATCACACGCCCGCCCAAGTCGTAACCGCCTCCGCCAACGCCCGACCCAATTCCTGCTGGACGCTCGGATCCGCTAATATGGCGGCTTCGCAGAAATTCGTTACGAACCCGAGCTCAGGCAATACGCAATAATAACGGTCATAAAATGCTTGTTTATCCATGCCATATATATCTACTGCTTGGCCGCTTTGCATTATTGCCCAAGCCGTATATTTTATACCGCGATCGCGCCATTCCGGGTCGTGTCCCCGTAACGCCTCGAGGAGGTTTTCGTGTATAAGCCCCCCTAACTCGACCGACTTCGAATGTTCGCTGGATACCCACGTCTCCGTACCTCGGGGACCCGGTTCCGGTACACAACCGCCGCGTTCTGGGCGACTCGCCGGCCGCCCCTACGACGCCGCCGGGCGTAAGGCCTTACGCCCCCACCGGTACGCGGGCGACCCCCGTCCTCCGCTCTCTTATCCATTTATCCAGCTCGAGGCGCGAGGCGCGGACCTGGCCGCCGAGCTTGTACGCCGGCAACCCCAGCTCCCGCGTCCACCGCCGCGCCGTCGACGTCGATACCCCCAGCGCCCCGGCCACCGCCTTCCAACCCACCAGCGTGTCGTCGTCGCGTACGTCGCTCATTCGTCCTCCTTACGGGATGGCGGCCGGCGCAGCAACCGCCAGGTCCAGGCCAGGGCCGCGAAGGCCACCAGCTCCGCGCCGGCGATGAAGGCCGGCGACACCAGGACCGTCCACGTCTCCACCGCGGCGAACCAAAACAGCCACAGCACCCACGCGCAGAACAGCCCCTGCAGAAAGCCCAGCAGCACCGCCGCCAGTACGTGGCCGAAGTGGCGGCCGAAGTCCCGGGCGCCGGCGGCGTACGCGTCGCGCCGTTGCATACGTTGAATGTCGTCAGCGTTCATAATTCCTCCCCCGCCCGGGCGCCGGCCAAAGCCCCCTCGCCGAACCGCAGCGCCGGCCCGAACTGCGCCTCTCCCAGCCGCCGCGCGATGCGAGTTTACGCGCCGGCAGGATGAAAGCTTCGTCCGCCGGCTCGAGCCGGGCGCTTACGCCACGGAACGTCATTACGTCTCTCGTGGAGTGTTGGGGGGTAACTACAGAGGAGCGCGGCGAGCGGCCGCCCTGTATGGTAGGCGCCGAACCAGAACGGAACACCTTGCCTTATGTCGCGGTTTTCCGGTCGGCTTTTATAGTTGACAACGGCATCGCGGGGAATTATAAATATAACGTGAAAGACGAGGCCCTACGTCCCCTGTATACCATCGAATTCCGAAATGTCAATAACCCCAGCGGCCTAACAATAAAATATTTAATAAATAATCGGTCTCTCTTTGTTACTTATTCCACCCGACGGCGTTTCGCGTCGGGAAGGAGGCGTAATGAAGACTCGGTTTGATTCGTACTGCGGCATTTACTGCGGCGCCTGCCCCATCCTGGTGGCGAACGTGAAAGGCGTGGTCGAGAAGAAGGCCAAGGCGTGGGAGCTGGACGCGAAGGATATCGTCTGCCAAGGCTGCAAGGCGAAGACCGTGGCGGGGATATGCAAGGACTGCGTCATGCGGCTGTGCGCGCAGGACCGCGGCCTCGACTCCTGCGCGGAGTGCGACGACTACCCCTGCGGTACCATCCAGGCCTTCCAACGCGACCGGTTCCCCCATCACACGCTCATCGCCGCCAACCTGGAGGCCATCGCCGACCGCGGCGTCGACGCCTGGCTCGAGGAGCAGAAGAAGCGGTGGGGCTGCCCGTCGTGCGGCGAGCCGTTCACCTGGTACGAGGAGGAGTGCGCCAAGTGCGGCGCCGAGCTCTACGACGCCTGCGCGGAGGAGAACGACTGGGCGAACGACGAGACCCGCGAGGACGAAGGCGAGGCCGCCTACTGGAAGCTGCGCAAAAAGCTGCGGCGGTTCCGCTGAGCGGGGGCAGGTAACAGGTCGTACGTTATGATAAACCGGCGACGAAGTAGGCGGCGTCGTGGCTAAGCGGGAAACTAACTTCAATTACGGCGCGTACTGCGGCCTGTACTGCGGCGCGTGCGCGATATTGGTGGCCAACGAACGCGGCGAGGTGGAGAAGCTCCTCGAGCAAGAGGAGCCGGGGTATATCGTCGACGACCTCACCTGCCGCGGCTGCCGGACCGACGTCCTGGCGCGCTGGTGCGCCGACTGCGAGATGCGGCTGTGCGCCCGCCGGCGCGGCGTCGCGTTCTGCTCCCACTGCGACGACTACCCGTGCGAGCACAACAAGGCCTTCCAGGCCGACAAGCACGCGCACCACTCGGTCGTCCTGAAGAACCTGGCGGCGATAGCCGAGCGCGGCGGCGAGGCGTGGCTGGCGGCCCAAGCGGAACGGTGGAAGTGCCCGTCGTGCGGCGCGCGCTTCACCTGGTACGAAAAGAAATGCGACGGCTGCGGCGCCGAGCTCTACGGCTGCCGCGCCGAGGAGCGGGACTTAACCCCTTAGCCGGAGGACTCGAGGTGAGGAGGGCAATCGCATTTTCGGGGAAACGAGCCGGCGGCGCGGTCGCTGCCGGCCTTTGCGTTGCGGTAGGAGATATGATTAGGAAGATTATATGCGTCGTCGCGCTGGCGGCGCTGGGGGGTGGGGCCTGGGCCGGCGAATACGACGTGTCCGCCGAGCTGGCGTGGAAAGCCTCGTGCCGGTCCTTCGAGGGTCGGGTGGAGCATTACCATTCGCGCAACAGGTTGGCGCGGGTTTCCGAGCCCAAGGTTTATTACAGCTACGACGGTAAGATAAAATACTACGTCGTGTACTTGTTTGCGGGCCGCGAGCCTATGCCGACGTGGCGCGAGCTCGAGCGCGACCCGGAAGGCCGAACTAAAAACGGGTGGTTCCGCAGCGTCATCGTCAACGGAACGAAGGAGCTACCGCCCATAATCCGGGGGCAAAACGGACTTCCCGCCGTCGTAAGTCAACGCGAGGAGGTCACGCGGCGGTTCCTGGCGAAACACCCGGGCGAGGGGTGGGAGTATTCGCGGGCGGTAATCGAGCTTGTAGATTGCTACTTCGTCTTCACCTCCGGTTCAAAGGAAGTCCTGGTCACCGTCGGCGGCGAAGTCGTGGACCCGGCGG
>DATKVX010000095.1 GCA_035529855.1 bacterium | reverse complement strand
AGCCGAGCGGCTATTCCGGCGAGACTTTTCCACGTCTCCGGCGGCGTTTGTCCTTTGACCGTAAAAATCGGGACGTAGAACGTGCCCAGGTCGTTTGTTATACGCCGCACCGTTAATTCTACCGCGAAGCAATAAAGCGGTAGTTGCCGCGCGCGCCCGGCCGATATAAAACGTTTCGCCGATTTAAGTCCCGTGCTGTGCGTCGAGAAAATGAACGGCATGCCTACCGGGTAGCCATCCTTAATCTCGATAGAGTCGACGGCGACAAAGTCGTAGTGCTCCTGGCACTTCGGCTTGCGTTCGGCCATGGCCTTCGCTTCGTCTTCGTCCCATTTTTGCAGCGGGCATTTTTCGCACTCGCCGCCCGGGTCGCCGACGCCGGTTTTGAAGTCCTGGCCGTTGCATAGGAGTTCTTTCTTGACGAACCGCTTCCGGCTCCGCGTCATCCCCAGGAAAATGCCGGTAATGCTTTCGAACTCCTCGCCGGTAAGGCTGTCGAGCAGAACGCCGGCGGTACGGCCCTCCTGTGTTACCGCGTCGGATGTAGGCTGTATAATTCCGATACGCGGGAGGAACAGTTCTTCGTCGGGGGGATACTCCGACGGGTCGTCGAGTTCGGCGGGTAGATTGTTCCCTTGTGGAATTACCGCCGGCACGGCATAACTCCCAGCGTTGTTGGCGACCTTAGCCGGGGCCGCAACTTCCGGCTCCGCGTCGTAGGGCCGTTCTTTGTAGTGCCCTTCTTCCTTTTTGTCCTTCGCCATCTCTTTTTCCTCCTGTTTAAAAAAGTTTGCGGTAACGGATGACCGCTATTTCAACTGCTTGAGAGCGGCATCCCTTTTCTTCGCGGCCTTGTCGCGGGCCAAGCGATATTCTTCTTGGGCTATTTGAAGTATCGCGGTCTTCGCCTTGATGGCTTCGTCGCGGGCGCGGTCGTATTCTTTCCTTATTAAATCGAGGGCCGCATCGTGGTTCTGCCTTGCTGGCGCTACCGCTTTGTTATAAGTCTCGTACGCGCGGTTGACAATGCGCGTTTGGATTTCGTAGGCTTTCTTGGTTAGCTTATTGAACTCGTCGTTTGCGACGCGGTGCTCTTCGTCGAACGCCGCTTTTACCGGAGTAAGGGCTAATTTTTCAGCATGCCTCGCCTGCACTACCGCCTTATCGAGTATCTTTGCGGCGGCGGCTTCAGCTTCGGCGAACTCCGTCCAAATCTCCTTCGCCTTTTGAGATAGTTTCATTTTTCAAATCCTCCTGGTTAAAAAAGTATCGTTTAATAACGTTTTTTCTCGCGTGTTTTGAACATCTCGACCGCGCCGTCGAGGCCGAGGCACAACGGCGCGAAGCCGCACCACGAGCACTCCCGCGATACGTTCATTACGTCGAAGTGCTCGCGCTCGTAGAAACGCATGAGCCCGGCGACTTTGCGAACGTAATCCTCGAAGGCGCGCACGTCGTCGAGCGTCCGCGCCGGCGCGTAGTAACGGAAGGCGTCGGGCTCCTTCGTCTTTTTGAGGACGGTGATGTAGAGGCCGTCGGGGAGGCGGTCGTACTTCTTCCAGCAGAGGTAGGCGTAGGCGGTAAGTTGCGGCGACACGGCCGCGGCGATTTCGTCCGACTCGCCCCAGCCCGCGACCGTCTTATGATCGCCCACATATAGTTTGCCGTCGCGCTCCTCGACGATGTCGGCGAAGCCCTGCAGGACGAGGCCGACGTCGATGTCGTGCCTCAGGAAGACCTCGCAACCGATAACCGTCGCGGCCAGGACTTCGTCGCGGTGTCGCTGATACCACAGCGAGACAAGCGCGCGGCCTTGGGACAGGAGGCCCGGGACTAAGACTTCTACGTCGGGAGCGTTTTTCTTGCGGGATTTTTTCTTCTCGACGCGGTCCTCGAACGTCTCGCCTTCCTTGAAGCTAACGCCGTCGCGGTTAGCCGCGGCGAAGTTTTGGGCGAAGACGCCGGCTACCTCCTCCGCGGTCATCGGCGTCTTTTGGCGGCCGTAGGCCGCGGCGATGGCGGCGTGGACGGCCCGGCCGAAGGCGAACGCCGCCGGCGTCGAGACCGGCTCGAGCTGGTCGACGTAGCGGTAGCGGTATTTGCGCGGGCACGACAGCGCCGTTTCGATGGTGGTATGGCTGAGCTTTACGACGGCCGGGCCTTTGTACTGTTCGGCGAGGTCGGCCGCGCGTACGGGGTGGCCGTTGATTTCGGCCACGGGTTCTTCGTTTGCGTATTCGGTCATTTCTCCTCCTCCGGCAACGCCGCTAAGAAGAGCTCGGCATCTTTGCAGGTTTGGAATCCGGCGCGGACGTAACATGAATCGTTCTTATAACCCTTCGCTAACCAAGTTAAGCGCGAATGGTAGGGGTCGTCGCGACCGAGGTCGCCGTCGTTTGAATAAGTCCCCTTGGTAGGTTGGGAGACAAAACAATTCGCCCACCTTGGTTCTTCTGGTTCCTTCGGCTTGTAATTCTCGCAGTCGTCGCACTTCATTTTAAGCCTCCTCCGGGGGGCACGTTTCGCACGGCCCTCCTTATTATTAAAGCGTCAACTCGCCGCCGCGCTCCGAACCCTCGGCGGCGACGCGGGTTAAAAATTCGTCGATAGCTACGGGCGACGGCCGTTGCACCGCCGGCGCTTCGTCGCACGGAAGGCCGAGCCGGGACGCCGCGCCGTTGACGGCCTCCCATATTTCCCAAAACTCGGCGAGGGCTTTTTCCGTCGGCCGCAACTCGATCTTGATCATCACGTCGATGAATTTCCGGTTGAGCCGACAGTTGAGTTTGTGCTGTACGTCGTACATAGTGCCTCCTCTATATCCCCGGCTAAAACTCCGGCAATTCAATTTCGTTATAATCGGGGCCGAAGTCGCGATCGTGGTCGTAAACAAACCGGGCTTCGCGGTCGAGCCCCTCTTGCCGCTCGTTCTCCCACCGCGCCGCTGCCGCCGCTTCTTCTTTGGCGCAACGTTCTTCGTATTCGTAGGCCAAATCGTCAACGCGCTCCTCGGGGTCGAGTTGTAAATCTATTACCTTTTCCATTTCGCGCCTCCTTTAAATTTCCGGCGGGTCGTCGCCGGCCGCGAGGGCCGCGAGCGCGCCCAAAAGCTCCGCCTGGCGCTCGGCCGCCGCGCGCAATTCAAGCAGCAACGCCCGGTTCCTGTCGCGGGCGCTGAGCTTCTTGTATTCCGATATATGAAACTCTTCGAAAAGATTGCGGAG
>DATKVX010000094.1 GCA_035529855.1 bacterium | reverse complement strand
GAGGTAGGCCTTGTTGGCGAGGGCCGTTTGCTTCACCGCGTCCACGAATCGGCCCTCGTCGTACGCCGGCATCATCAGGCGCCGGCAGCCGTCGGCCATGCGGCGCGCGTTGTCGCCCGGGCGGAAGAGGACGATCTCGCCTTCCTTGGTCAACCGCGCCTTCATCCCCTCGAAGAGGGCCTGGCCGTAGTGATAAGCGCCGGCCGCGGGGTGCATCCAGAACTCGCCCACGGCCATCAGGCCGTGGTCGGTCCACGCGCCGCCGGCGTAGCGCGCGACGTACATCTTCTCGGTGGGAGTGAAGGCGAAGCCGAGATTGTCGAAATCTATCTCGGCGGGGGGAACCGGTGCTATGGGCCTTATTTCGAATTCCATACTTTCCCTCGCTGGAGCAAAAGGTTAAAGAGCCGCTCGTGGTCTTCCGCGAAATATAACACGGCCCGCGGCGAAACCCAAGCGAAAATCGTTCGAACGACTCCTGCCGCGAACGCCTGAAACGACGGCGTTTCGCCGCACCATAAGTACGTTTACGACCTTTTTAATTTAACATAAATCGGCCCGTATTTTTGAAGATTCGGAGAGCGTTCCGGCAAACGCGCGACAGTGCTTTTTATTGCGTTTCGTATCCGTGAATTTTTTCCTTGACAGCCGTTTCTAAATGTGTTATAAAACTTATAAATCGGCGGCGACCTGATGTGCTCCCCGAGTAATAAAGTTGTATGCCCACTTAGCTCAGTTGGTAGAGCACATGCATGGTAAGCATGAGGTCGCCAGTTCGACCCTGGCAGTGGGCTAATACCTGATATCCCTAAGACCCCCCCCAATACCCGTGTCGGGCGTCCTTTTGGCCGCCCGGCACAATTTTTTTACCGGCCCTGCGGGCCGGCTTGACTTTTTTTCGGGTTTCAACCATAATCTATATTGGCTCCGGCCTACGGAGGTTCCCTTCGTGATATGGCGTATGTTACCGGCGTTGGGCGTTTCGGCCGCGACGGCTTTCGCAGCCCTCGGCCGGGTGGTGAGCTCTTTTCCCGCTCCCGCCCCGGCGCCCGCGGCCTTAGCCCGGAGCGCGGACCACCTGTACGTATTTTGCTCGACGCCGCTTTATATTTATAAAGTGGACCCGGCGAGCGGTTCGGTCCTCGCGTCGTACCCGGCGCCGTTCGGCATATATACCAAAGGGCTCGACTACCGGTACGGCGGGTACTTGTGGCTCGGCAGCTACGACGTCGATTACGTGTACCAGTGCGGCGAGGCGAGCGGCAGCGTCTACGCCTCCTGGCCGCTGCGCTACAACCTGGACGGCGGCCTGGCGTGCGAAGGGGACCAGAGCCAACCGGGCCTACCCGCGGCCGTCCTCTTCAGCTCCCACTATCCGCGCGCCGTCTGGCGTCAGAGCCTCGGCGGCAGCGTATTATCCACGTTCGCGACGGCCGAGCGTCTCGCCGGCCTGGCGTGGGATTACCGCAACGACGTCTTGTGGGGGTGCGAGGACGCGGCCGGGGATTTCGTCGTGGGATATAATCTCGGCGGCGCGCTCGCGGCGTCCTTCCGCGCGCCGGCGGCGCCGGCGGGGTTGGCCTATCTCGGCGAATACCTGTGGGTTTCCGGCGGGAACGATTTTATATGGCAGGTGGAGTGCCCGGGCGACGTCGGGCTCGAGCCGGCGTCGGTGGGCAAGGTCAAGGCCCTCTTCTACTGAGTGATTAAATCGGAAACGCGAAGCCGCCCGTCGGGCGGCTTTTTTGATATATCGGCGTACGTCGCGGGCGTTAGGTGCCGCTCGCGACGAATACGAACGGGTAGACGACGGTGGACTCGCCCGACGCGCGGGGGAACTTCCAGCTGCGGACGCGCCGCAGTATGCCGGCGCGCAGCTCGGCGCTGCCCACGGTGTCTTCGGCGATCTCGGCGGAGGTCACGTCGCCCCGGCTCGAGATAACGAAACGGACCGTGACCTTGCCGCCGCCCAGGGTGGGGTTGTTCTTCAGCAGGGCGTTGTACTCGCTCTGGATGCCGGCGCGGCGCTTGGTAATCGTTTGATTTATCTGGTCGGTGGTAAGGCGCCGGGCCGGCGCTCGAGGCGTGATGACCTCCGGCGGCCTGGCGGGGGGCGGGGTAGACCGGGGGGGCGCGGCGGGGGCCGCGGGCGCTTCCGCCGGCGCCTCGAACACGATTACGTCTTCGGCCGTCGCCGCGGTTTCGGGCGTCGCCGGGATTTCCTCCGGGACCTTGGCCGCGACGGTCTCGGCGGTAGCCGCGGTCTCCTCGGGTTCTTCCTCCTCGGGCGCGCAGAGGCAGCCGCGGCTGAACAGCAGCGCGCCGACCAAAACGCCCAAGCCGAAGGCCGCGGCGTAGCCGAGCCACTTAGCGCCGGGCCGCTCGCGGGGTCGATAGTAACTG
>DATKVX010000093.1 GCA_035529855.1 bacterium | reverse complement strand
GCGCGTTAGAGGAAATAAAACCGGGCGTCGGGGCGGCTTCAGCGCCGCGCGCGCACGAAATAGGTATATATTTTACCGGCGGCCTGGCCTCTTACGAAGGTGATATGGGAAATTCGTGGGCTGCGGGTGCCGGCTTAACCGTACCGTTATTTACCAGGCCGGGGGCGGCCCAGCTTTCTCTCGAGCTCTCGAGCGACGTCGGCTACAGCAAGATAAACAAAGAGTTCGAACTGGGTTACTTCGGAAAAATCGGTTACAAAATTAGCCTTATCCCGATACGGGAAACGGTGTTATTGGGCGTCGGCGTAGGGCCCCGTAATATGGTCAAGCCGTTCTGCGGCTTCGGCGCGGGGGTCGCCATCTTGGCGTGGGAATTTAAATTCCTCGAGTTCGAGATGACGCTTGACGACGGCACGAGCGTTAAACCCGTCTTCGATATCCCCTTCGGCTGCGAATTCCACGTGACGCCGCACGTCGCGCTCGGCGTGAAGGCCGATTACTTGATAATCCCGGGCGATATCGAAATGGAATGGGAAATCGAAGGGTACGTGTTCGACGCGAATGCATCCGCTCCCGACGTATTCCTCTTCGGCGGTACGGCGCGTTTCTGTTTTTAAACTTTACCATCAACGATTTGCCGACCGGATTGCCGGCTGGGGTACCGGTTTCGTAGGGCCTGACCTTTATGTCTGGCCGCCATATTTTTGGACAAGCGGCTTAAGCCCCTTGTTAACTGGTGGCGCCACCTGAAGGTACGGCCCTATTTGTTTTCGGGGGAAGTCGCGGCGGATGCCGGCCGGCGCAGGCCCAATTCCTCGCAGAACGCGGCGAACTCGCGGTTGTCGCGGGCGACGAGTGGGCCCGTAACGTCATGGCGATATCGGGCAACGTTGGCGGTTTGCTGGGAGACCCTTCCCGCGCCTATATAGGGTCCGATGTAGGTTTCCAAATATGCGACTACTTCGCATTTGGGCCGGAGATCTCATACTTCTTTGGCGACACCTCGGGTTTAATCGCGGGCCTCGAGTTCAGACCTTACTTCGTACCGTACAGCCGTTCGATACTTGTCAAACCGCACGCGTACTTCGGCGGCGGTTATTTTAAGGAGACCGCGGAAGGCTGGGGATATCAATTTACTTTTGAAGCCGGTTACGCCCGGGCGGGCGGCGGCATCGACTTCCGGATCCCTGGTAATAATATAATAGTACCGTATTTCGACGTTGGCGCTTTCGTACTTATTAAAGACGGCGAAACGGCCACAAAGGGGCAAGCCGAAGGCGGCGTTCGCTTCGCGTTTTAGCGGCTCACCCGCCGTTCCATCGGCGTTACACAGGGCGGCCTCGCGGCCGCCCTTTTTTGATTACTTTTGCGTTTTATATTAACGAATGTTATAATTATCGCACTATGGAGTTCGACGTTCTCGTAATCGGCTCGGGCCTGGCCGGCCTGTACACGGTGCTGGAGTTCGGCGACCGCGGCCGCGTCGGCCTCGTTACCAAACGGTGCCTTACGGACAGCTCCACCGCGCTCGCCCAGGGCGGCATCGCCGCCGTCACGTCGCCCGACGACGACGTCGACCTCCACGCGCAGGACACCATCCGGGCCGGCGCGGGCCTGTGCCACGAAGACGTTGTCGAGACGGTGGTGCGCGAGGGGCCGCGCCGGGTGGCGGAGCTCGCCCAATTGGGGGTCGAGTTCACGAGGGAACTGGACGGCGGTTACGACCTCGGGATGGAGGGCGGCCATTCGCGCCGGCGCATCCTCCACGCCGCGGACTTGACCGGCAAAGCGATAGAGGACGCGCTTATAGACACGCTGAGCCGACGGCCCAACGTCGACATTTTCGAAAACCACCTCGCCCTCGACTTAATAGTGGAGGGCGAAGGCGAAGGCCGCCGGTGCCGAGGGGCGTACGTCCTGAGCGCCGACGGCGACGTAATGCCGTTCGCGGCGCGGGCGACGGTCCTGGCCACCGGCGGGGCCGGCAAAGTCTATCTCATCACTTCCAACACGGACGTGAGCACCGGCGACGGCATCGCCGCGGCCTGGCGCGCCGGCGTCGCCGTGGCTAACATGGAGTTCTACCAATTCCACCCCACTTGCCTCTTTCGCCCCGGCGCCAAGACGCTCCCCGAACGGTCTTTCCTGCTTTCGGAATCGCTCCGCGGCGAGGGGGGCGCCCTCCTCAACGAAAACGGCGACCGCTTCATGCCGGACTACCACCCGGACGCGGACTTGGCCCCGCGCGACGTCGTCGCCCGCGCCATCGACCAGGAGATGAAGAAGGCCGGGACGGACCACGTCTTCCTCGACGTAACGGCTCTAGGCAAGGAGAAACTGGAGAAGAGGTTCCCCTATATTTATACCAAATGCCTCGAGTACGGCATCGACCTGGCGGTGGAGCCGGCGCCCGTGGCCCCCTCGGCCCATTACTGCTGCGGCGGCGTCATAACGGACGTCCACGGCCGCACCGAGCTCCCCGGCCTTTACGCCGTGGGAGAAGTCGCCTGTACCGGCCTTCACGGCGCCAACCGCCTCGCGTCGAACTCGCTGCTGGAGGCGGTCGTCTTCGCCAAACGCGCCGCCGACGCCACGGCGGAAGAAATTAACCTCGTCGGCGAGGCGGTCAAGGCCGCGGCGTGGAACGGCGAGCGCGCCAACGACCACGAGCCGGTAGTTATCTCCCACGACTGGTACCTGGTCCGGCGGACTATGCGCGACTTCGTCGGCATCGTGCGGAGCGACCGCCGCCTCGAGATGGCGGCGGAAAGGCTGGCCGCCATCCGCCGCAACGTGGACAAGCTGGTCGCGACCGCCAACCCGAACCACGACCTGGCCGAGTTACATAACATCGTAACGGTGGGCCAGCTGATCGTACACTCCGCCCAAGCCCGCCCCGAGAGCCGCGGCCTCCACTTCAACCTGGACCACCCGAGCCGCGACGACGCGAGGTGGGGCCGGGATACCGTAATACGCCCTGACAAGGTTTCATCATTAAAAAATAATTAGCGCAACCCCAAAGAAATAAGGCGCTTCCGCCGAATAACGACGATGTTGATAGATTGTGGAAAACAATACGGTAAATACATATTTTTCGTTGAAATACAAAGGTTTCCTATTTCTTGGCGCGTAGAATACCAATTGTTGACAAAATACGCAAAATATAAATCAGTAGCCCGTTCCGGACGGCGAAGTCGAAGACGGCGAAAAAGCCGCGTCCCTAATACGAATATCTTAAACGGTTCGGTTTACGTAGCCGAGGAGCTTATGTGAGAACTATAACCTTTATCGCGATAACGGCTACGGCTTTAGGTGGCGGCGCGCACGCCGATACGGTCTATTTAACCCGTGCTTAGGCCGAGCCGGGCCGCCTGACGGCCGACCTGGCGACTTCGGCGTAGACGGCGCCGTACCCGGCGACCACTTCGACCTATACGCGTCGGCTGACGACCTCACCGTCCTTGGCCTTAAAGGTATCTCCTACGACGTTCTGGACGAAATCGATACCTCCGACGCGCCACCCTCCGAATACGCCGAGCTCGTACCGATACTCCAGGGGCCGGCCGCTACGTACCCCAACATCTGCGCACTTTACGACGTCGGCGATACGTGGGAGAAGCGCGAAATCTGGGCGCTGAAGATATCGGACAACGTCGCGACCCACGAGGCGGCGGAGAAGGATACCCTCATAGACGGCAACCACCACGCCAACGAGATCATGACGGTCGAGGTACCGCTCCACCTCGCCAAGAACTTGTGCGAGAAATACCCGACCGACCCCGACGTGAAGATGCTCGTCGATAACGTCGAGACCTGGATAATCCCGATGCTCAACCCGGACGGCCATAACCACGTCTTCACGGTTTCCAACAGGTGGCGTAAGAACCGCCGCGATAATGGCGGCGGGATTTACGGCGTCGACCTCAACCGCAACTACGACTACCCGTGGGGCGGCCCGGGCTCGAGCGGCAATCCCAGCAGGAGCAATTATCTCGGCCCGTACGCCTTCTCGGAGCCCGAGACGATAGCCATCCGGGACCTCATAAACGACGTTAACCACCAATTCGCGTTTACGTTAAACTACCACTCCTCCGGCCGGGTGATGCTCTACCCGTGGGCTTATACCCAAGGCCACCCGCCGGAGCCCGATTACACGTATTACAAGAACCTCGCGACGCATCTGCTCGCAACCCTGCCCGGGTGGCGGCACGGCAACGACTGGGAAGTCCTTCACTACTTGGCCTCCGGCAACGCCTTAGATTGGGAATACGCCGGTACCGGTCACGAAGGGGATTGGGGTTTCACGTTCGAGATCGATACCTCCCAACAACCGCCGGCCTACCAGATCCCCATCACCTGCGCCGAACAATACCCGGTACTCCTAAAACTCTTAAAGCTCGGCTTCACGGAGCTGCCCGTTAACGTAACGTCGTTCCGGGCCGAGGCCGACGCCGGTCCGACGGAAGTCCGCTGGAACGTCGCCGACGAGGCGGGCCGGCCGCTGGCGCCGGGGGTCCACGTCTATCGGCTCCGGACGAACGCGGAAACGCTCAGTAGGCGCCTGTTCGTGACCCGTTAACTTGAGACGACCTAACAAAAAATAATAACGGAAGCCCGGCGGCGCTCGCGCCGAACCGGGCTTTCGTAATTCGGCGCCGCCGGGCGCCGGCCTTCGTTCATTCTACCGTCGCAGGAGGAGCACAGGATGAGCTTGTTCAACAAAGCCATCGTCGCGACGCTGCCGCTCGTTCCAAAGCCGCTGGTGCGGCATTTCGCCGGCCGCTACATCGCCGGCGACAAGCTGGAAGACGCCGTCCGCGTAACCGGCGCCCTGAATAAACGCGGCATCCGCGCCACCATAGACGTCCTGGGCGAAGAGGTCGACAGCCGCGAGGAAGCGCTCGCCGCGGTCCAAGATTACAAAAACGTCCTCGCGGCCATAGACGCCGAAAAGCTCGACGCCAACGTCTCGCTCAAACCTACCATGTTCGGCCTGAAGATAGACAAGGGGTTCTGCCAACAAAATATCGCCGCCGTCTGCGACGAGGCCGAGCGCTACGGCAACTTCGTCCGCATCGACATGGAAGACTCCACCTGCACCCAGGATACCCTCGATATATATTACGCGCTTCGCGAGAAGTACGACGAGGTCGGCACCGTTATACAATCGTACCTCCGCCGCAGCCTGGCCGACTGCGCGGGGCTCGCCGCGGCCAAGGCCAATCTGCGCCTGTGCAAGGGTATATACAACGAACCGCGGGAGCCGGCCTATAAAGACAAGGCCGTCGTAAACGCCAACTACGGCCTCCTGCTCGACGTCCTCCTCGGCGGCGGGTGCTACGTCGGCATCGCGACCCACGACGAGAAGATGGTCTGGGAAGGCCTACGCGCCGTCCACGAGTTCGGCCTCAAGCGCGACCAATACGAGTTCCAGATGCTCCTGGGCGTAGACGCCAAACTCCGCGATATAATCGTAGCGGCGGGCCACAAGCTCCGCATCTACGTCCCGTTCGGGACGGCGTGGTACCCCTACTCCACCCGCCGCTTAAAGGAAAACCCGCGCCTCGCCGGCCAAATTTTTCGAAATATTTTCGTCAAATACGAATTCGACTGACGTAAAACCGCTCCCGTTAAACGCCGCCTTCCTCGGGCGGCTTTTTTCGTAAAGGTCGGTAACAGCTTTAATATCCCGCCAACTTGGCAACATACCCAGCAATATTATTTACCTTGCCTATCCAGCGCGGGCGTGTTAATTTCGCTTTAATTTTTATCTTTCCGGAGGTCTTGCGTCAATGACGTGGCTCGCCGTCCTTCTTGCGCTGTCGCCTGTAATAGTTATCTTCGTCCTCATCACGTTCCTGAAAAAGGCCGCGGATACCGCCGGCATCATCGGTTGGTTCTTCACGGTGGCCGTCGCCATTTTATACTTCAAGACCTCGCCGCGCGTCTGCCTCGTCGCGAGCGCGGCTGGGGTGGTCGAATCCCTGCCCATTACGCTTATGGTCGCGGCGTCGCTGTTTCAAATGGGAGTTATGTTGGAATGCGGCGCCGTCGCGCGGCTGGTAGCGACGCTGAAGGGGATCGCACGCGGCGACCGCGTCGCCCAGATCCTCATCATCAACGTCGGCTTCGGGACCTTGCTCACCGCGCTGGGCGCGACGCCGGTTTCGATACTCCCCCCCATCATGATAGCGCTCGGATACTCCTCCTTCGTCGCCATCGCCCTGCCCGCCATCGGCTACGACGCCCTCTGCACGTACGCGCTGCTCGGCATCCCGGTGGTGGTCTTCGCTTCGTTCACCGGCCTGGAACCCAACGAGGCCGGCCGGTACTTCGCGCGCTTTATGCCCGTCATCTCCACCGCTATTGCGTTCGGCATGCTTTACCTCGTAGGCCGGTTCAAGCTTATGCTGCGGGGGGCCGTGCCCACGCTCATAGCCGGCCTGACCGCGGGTTTCGTCGCCATCGGGATGAACCGCCTCGGCATGACGACGCTAACCGGCGTGGCGGCCGGGGCCGCGGTCGCCGTCGTTATGGCGGCGTACGTATCTCTCCGGGGGCAAAGGGTCTACGAGCGCGGCGACCCGACCGAGGCCGACGGCGCGGCGCGGGCGCGTATGCCCCTCGTCGCGGCGATCTCGCCCTGGATACTGCTCGTCGTCTTCGCAACGTTGACCAACACGCCGAGCCTGCCGTTTTTCGACCTCCTCTTCAAAAAGCTCGCCATGCCGCTCGAGGTAATCCCCGGCGCGCCGATAAAAGTCCGCTTCTTCTGGCAGGCGTACTTCTGGGTGACGGTAACGACTTTCCTCGCGCTCCCGTTTCTCAAACCGACCGGTGAGGAATTCACCCGGGCGGTACGGAAATGGACGCACCGGGCATGGCGGCCGGTTATAGCGGCGGCGGTATACTTCGCCGTAGCGTACGTCATCAACCACTCCGGAAAGGTCGTCGGCGCGGCGGCCTGGGAGCTACCGGTGCCTTCCCACAACATGGTCTTCGTCCTGGCGCACGGCGCGGCCGCGACCTTCGGCGACTTCTACGGCCTCGTCGCCCCCTTCCTGGGGTTGTTGGGCGGCTTCATCTCGGGCTCGGAGACGTCGTCCATCGCGATGTTGACCAAGCTGCACCTGGATACCGCGGCTTTCGCGGAAAAGCTTAAGGTGGTCGGCCTGGTCTGGGCCGCGGCCTCCGGCGTGGGCGGCGGCCTCGCCTCCGTCATCAGCCCGGCCAAGCTCCAGAACGCCGCCGCCATCATAGACGCCATCGGCGAAGAGGGCAACGTACTCCGCAAGACCTTCGTCGTCTCTCTCGCCATTACGGCGCTGTGCGCCGTCCTGGCGTTGATATGGACAATATAAAGCGAGTGGGATTTATGTTCCGGAAGTCATTCCCATATTTAATATCGGCCATTTTGTTATCGGCCGCCGGCGCCGCCGCCGACTACGAGGTAGTCAAATCCACCCACGGCAGCCTGATAATCTCCGGTTACGCCATAGGCCGGTACACGTACCAAAACGGCGACGAGCTCGCGGTGGGCGCGCCGACCGTAAACACCTTCAGCCTCAGGTCCGCCAGCCTTATCTTTCGGGGCGACGTCTTCAAGTACGCCGGCTACTCCATCTACTTCGACGCGGCCTGCTCCCCCGCCCTCATGGACGCGTACGGTACTCTTAAAATTATTCCCTATACGGAAATCCGCGCGGGCCAATTCCTCGTGCCGTTCAGCCGCGAGTCGTATACGTCGACGTCGAAGCTGCTGTTAATCGACCGCTCCATGGTCACGGCGAACGTCGCGCCGCCGCGCGGGCGGGACGTCGGGGCGCAGCTCGAGTTCAAACTCCGTTCCGACGACAGGCCGGATTGGGCGTCGCTCGCGGTCGCCGGCGTCAACGGCTCCGGCCCGAACCGCGTCGACGAGAACGTCGCCAAAGACGTAGCCGTCCGCGTCGCCGGCAACCCGTTCCCCTGGGCCGCGACGAAGGGCCTGACGCTCGAGGGATACTACTACGTGGGCAAACCGTATATGGCCCCCTACGGAACAGGCGACGGCGCCCGCTACGGCGGCTGCGTCGCCTTCGACCGCGAGCGCTTCACCTTCCAGGGAGAACTCCTCTACCGCGAGCAAACCTTCCCGCAGTCCGCCGGCGGCGGAGCCGTCGACCTGTCCGACGCCGGGTATTACCTTCAAGCGAGCTACAAACACCCGCTCCCCTGGCCCTGGCTTCAAATCGTAGAACCCGCCGCTCGGTGGGAGCACTACGACCCCGGCCGCAACATACCGGGCGACGTCGCGGAAGCCGTCACGGGGGGCGTGAACCTGCACCTCGAGCCGGGCCACCACTGCAAGCTCATGGCCAATTACCAACATTTCATAGAAGCGGACGAAAAAATAGACAACGATAAAATTTCCGCGCAGTTCCAGGTCAGATTTTAATAAATCCACGAATAAAAAAGCCGCCCCGCAGGGCGGCTTTTATTTTTTTCGAAACGTCTAACTAACCGACGCGTTAATCCGGCCCCGACCCCGATGCGGCGGCGCCTCCGCCATCGAGGCCCTGCGGAAAACGAAGTCCTAAAAATAATACCAAATCGTCTTGTATTCCCGCACGTTCTCGCCGCGCCGTTTGAGGTCCTCCAGAAAGTCGTAGATGGAGACGTCGGCCTCGATGAAGACCTCCTCCGGCGAGATGTTCTTCTCCCAGGGTTGGAACTCGTACACGCGGCGGCCGTCCGGAAGGACGGCAATAACGCGGTGGTGCTGCCAGGCGATGACGTTGTGCTTGCCGAGCCGCGGGATGTTGTACACCGGCGTGTCGGTCCGCACGACGCCCGACTGGAGCCGCGCCTCCTCCTTACGCTCCTGCGCGAGGCGCGCCAGCGGTACGCGGTAGACGTCGAGCTCCTCCTTGGCCTTGGCGTTGAAGAGGTAGTACGGGTCAACGCCGACGCGCCGCAGCTCGAGCCTGAGCTTGCACATTTCGAAGCGGCGGCAGTTGGCGAAGGTGAATACCGCCTGATTGTAAACCGCGATGCCCCGCCGCCGGAACCGCCACACCCCGCGCATCGCCTCCGGCGTGACCTCCGCGGAATGTTCGAAATGGGTCACGACGACGACCTCGCGCCGCCCGGGCTCGTTATAGTGGCCTATGAGGTCGGCGAGGTCCTGCGTAACGCGCATGGGCGCGACGACGAGAGCCCGCGTCCCCAACCGGACGCGTTCCACCGACGACATCGCCGCCAACCGGCCCATAATGTACTCGATGCGGTCGTCGCTCAGCGCGAGCGGGTCGCCGCCCGTAACCAGGACCTCGGTGACGGCGGGCGCGGCCTCGAGCCAATCGAGGGCGGCGTCGAGCTTCCTCCTGGGCGCCGCGGCGCCCACGCCGGAAGTACCCGTAATTTCCCAGTTGCGCTGGCAATAGACGCAAACCTGGAAGCAGCCGCTGTAAGGTTTTAAAATCGCGATGGTGGGATAGCGCCGCGTTACGAGGTCCACCGGCGACGTATCGCGCTCGAGCATAAAGTCGCACTCGAACTCGCGGCGGCCGCGGAACTTTACCATATTCTGGACGTACGCCAAGGGCGGAATGACCTGCGCCCGGGTGGCGTGCATGCGGGAACGCGATATGCGGCCGCGCATCAGCGACGCGTAATACGGCGTAATGCCGAACGGCACGCCCTTCTTGGTCGCGAGGCTAACGGCCTTCGCCTCGTCGCGCGAGAGCGTTATTATCTTCTGCAGCGTCTTGCGGTCGCGAATGACGTTGCCGAACTGCCAGTGCCAGTCGGTCCACTCGTCGTCGCTCGCGCCGAAGAGCTTCTTAACGCGGGCGACGTTCCGACGCCGCTCCTCGATTAAATCCTGGTCAAGGCCCGACGGATACCGCGCCAGGCCCTCCTCCAATTGACCCGCGAGGAGGTCGAGGTCCCGCGACCGCGCGAGCGCGGCTTTACGGCCGTGCAGGCCCAAGTGCGTCGGCAACTCCTTGCCCTCGTATATCGGCGACCTGCCCGCTATCCCCAGGAAAAGGTGTCGGAATTCTTCAAAAAAACCGGGCGACAGCTCCCTTCGCCGCCCCGAATATTTACCCCGCGCCAGTTGCCAAAGGGTCCGCAGGCCGCTGAACTTCGCCGATTTCTCGTAATAAACCGACAAAATATTTCTCAGTACGTCGATACAATCGTCGGCGACTTCCCATTCCCAGCTGGGGAGGTCGACCTCCTCGGCCCGTATTTCGCGCTTCCGCGCCTCGAGGTAATCGAAGACGGCCAACCGGGCCTCCTCCCGAGTCGCCGCGGCCCCCAAGAGCGCTTTCACTTCGGGCGCCGCCGCCCACATCCGCCGTTCAAACCGTTTACTGAAAACCGGCACGGTACCTCCTTGCCACTACCGTTGCGTTATGGGTTCTTCGAAGCGTTTTCGGCCCCGTTACAGCTTCCCCTTTAGTACCGTTTTATATTAACATAAATACGATAATGTTGAAAAGGTTAACTATTAGGCCGAATACGCGTCAATACTACCCGCGGTATTTAATAAGATATTGCGGCCCGCGCTCGTAAGTGATAGAATTACGGCCGATTAGTCCGCAGCTAAATTTTAACGTAAACCTTTTTACGATAAATACCGATAAAACCCGCGGCGGAAACCGTAACGTATACCGCGAAAAATCGCCGGAAGGATTTTACGTCGGGCCTTGGCGGCCCGGCTCGACGGTTGCTTTACAGGAGGCTCATAGATGACGGCTAAACTCGACGGTAAATCGCTTACGATCGAGAGTCTGGTTAAAATCGCCCGCGACGGCGAGCCGGTCGAGGTGACCGAGGACGCGTGGGAACGGATCCGCAGGTGCCGCGCCATGCTTAACGACAAGGTCGAGAAGCGCGAGGTTATGTACGGCGTGACGACCGGCATCGGCGAGCTCTCCGAGGTAGTCCTCACGCCCGAGCAAACGCAGGAGTTCCAGCGCTACCTCGTATACTCCCACTCCGCCGGCTGCGGCGAGCCGTGCGACGTCGACGACATCCGCGCCGCGATGGCCACCCGCGTCAACTGCCACTGCATCGGCTATTCCGGGCTCAGGCCGGTGGTGGTGGAGACGCTGCTCGAGATGCTCAACAAGGGCGTGACGCCGGTCGTTTTCCAACACGGCTCGGTGGGCGCCTCCGGCGACCTCTCGCCCATGAGCCAGGTGGCGCTCGTACTCCTAGGCGAGGGCGAGGCGTTCTACAACGGCAAACGGATGGACGGCAAAAAGGCCATGGACGCCGCCGGCGTACCCACCATCGTCTTCGAGGCCCGCGACGGCCTGGCCACCATCAACGGCTCCAACGTCATCGCCGGTATGGGCGCCCTCGAGCTCCACGACGCCTACCGTTGGGCCAAGACGCAGGAAGCCGTCGCCGCCATGACGTTCGAGGTCCTGAACCTCAACACGCTGTGCCTGGACGAACGCCTCCACAAAGCGCGCGGTTACCCGGGCGCCGTCAAATGCGCGAGCAACATCCGCCGTTTGCTCGAGGGCTCCGAGATGCTCGTCCCCGGGAAGATAGGCAAGAAGAAGATCCAGAACGCGTACAGCCTCCGCTCCACGCCCCAGGTCGTCGGCTCGGCCAAGGACGCCTTCGACTGGGCACGGCGAATGTTCGAGACGGAAGTCAACGGCGCCGGCGACAACCCGCTCTTCTTCCCCGACGACGACGAAGTGGTCACCGGGGCCAACTTCCAGGGGACGCCGCTGGCCTTCGCCCTCGAGCTCGTCGGGATCGCGGTAACGACGGTGTGCGTCCTCTCCGAGCGGCGCCTCAACCGCCTGATGAACCCCAACCTGAGCGAGGGATTGCCGGCGTTCCTCATACACGGCGCCGGCATGTTCAGCGGCCTCATGCTCACGCAGTATACCGCCGGCATGCTGGTGAACGAGAACCGCGTCCTCTGCCACCCCGCCGCCGTCGGCTCAATCCCCGCCGCCGCCGACCAGGAAGATTTCGTCTCCATGGGCATGAACACCGCTATCAAGACGAAGCAGATATTACGCAACGCCTGGTATATAATCGCTATCGAGCTCATCGCGGCGTGCCAGGCGATGGACCACCGGCGGCCGCTCAAGGGCGGCGCCGCCGCGGAGGCGTTGCACAAGCTGGTCCGCAAGCACGTCGCCTTTATGGAGGAAGACCGGCCGACGCAATACGACATCAACCGCGTGGCCGAGCTCGTAAAGTCGGGCGAGGTCCTGGCCGCGGCCGAGAAGGTCGCGGGGGAATTGGAATAAAGCCGGCCGCTTTACGGAACGGCGTATTTCCATAACCGATGAAACCCCTACCGCCCAAAGGAACGCGCGACCACTTACCGGCGCAGATCCGTACCCGCGCCGGCGCGGTCGAAACCGTCAAGCGCGTCTTCGAAAGCTTCGGCTACGCGCCGCTGGAGACCCCCGCGCTCGAGCGTCTCGACGTCCTGACCGGTAAGTACGGCGACGAGGCGGACCGCCTTATCTTCCGCATCCTGAAGCGCGGCGCCGCCGGCGAACGCGGCGAGGCCGACCTGGGCCTGCGCTACGACCTCACGGTCCCGCTGGCGCGCGTCATGGCCGCGAACCAGGACCTTCCCAAGCCGTTCAAGCGGTACCAGATCCAGCCGGTGTGGCGCGCCGAGCGGCCGCAAAAAGGCCGCTTCCGCGAGTTCGTCCAGTGCGACGTCGACTGCGTCGGGACGGCCTCCGTGCTGGCCGACGCCGAGATGGTCGCCGTCATGCACGAAACGCTCGCGGCCTTGGGCTTCCGGGATTACCGCATAAGCATAAATCACCGCAAGATACTTTCGGCCTTTATGGATTACGCCGGCGTCCCGGCCGAGCGTAAATTCGCCGCCATCCGAGCTATGGACAAACTCGACAAAGTAGGCCGCGACGGCGTCGAGGCCGAACTGGCGGCGAGCGACATACCCCAACCGGCAGCCGACGAAATCATGGGCGTGTTGTTCGACCCCAAGAACGGCGGCCGCATCGATTTTTATTTAAATGCGGCTCAGGCGTTCGCCGGCAACTACGACGAAGGCCGGGAGGGCGTCGCCGAAATGCGCGACCTTGCCGAATACCTGAATTACTTCGGCGTCCCCGACGGCGTACTGAGCTTCGACCTCCATATGGCCCGCGGCCTGGACTACTACACCGGCCCCATCTACGAGGCGTTCGTCGCCGAGGGGGGCGTGGGCTCGGTAGCGGGGGGAGGCCGCTACGACCACCTTATCGCGCAGCTGGGCGGCCCGGACCTCCCGGCGACGGGAACGTCGTTCGGCCTGGAACGCATAATAACGCTCCTGACGGAAAGAGATACCGCCGGCGCCGCCGCGGCCGCGGACGTCCTCGTCGCGGTATACGACGAAAGCGTTTTGCAATACGCGTTGCAAGTCGCCCGCGAAATCCGGGCGGCCGGCGCCGGGTGCGAGGTCTACCTCGAGCCCTCCGCCAAGCTCGCCAAGCAATTCAGCTACGCGGACGCGAAGGGTATTCCGTTCGTCGTCGTCGTCGGCCCGGACGAGGTCGCGAAGGGCGTCGTCCAATTGAAGGACCTCGCGAAACGAGAACAAGTGGAAGTGCCGCGCGCGGAGGTGGCCGCGGCAGTCGCGAAAATGCTCGAGCGGACATAAACGCGGAAGAGCCCAAAGAAACGGCTGCAAAAAAATAAAGCCGCCCGGGCGGGCGGCGTTTTCTTTGAAAAAACGACGCTACAGGTAAACCTCGAACTTGATCAGCCCGATATTGAAATTGTAATCCTGCTCGGCGAAACTCTCCTCTTTATATTTAACGCCGCCCTCGAGCGCCAACGTAAGCCTGGCCGTCCCGAAGACGTCGAACGACGCGGCGCCGCGCGCGGTCCACGCGTAAAAGTCGCTTAATATTATCGACCCCTCCTCGTTGCGTAGGAACCTCACGCCCCACGGCGTCGCGAACGCCCACCCCACGCGATAGAGGCGGCCGCTCACCTCGAAGGGGCCCCGCCGCCATCCGCCGCCGACCCAGAAAGCGTTGTCCCGCAGCGAGCCCTCTTCCCTATCGCCGCGGTCCACCGAGAGGGCGGCCTCGCCGGCCGCGAAAAGGCCCCACGGAATCCCCTGTTCGAAATCGAGCGACCCGACGCCGGCCTCGCGCTTGCGGCCGCCCGGCGGGGGCGACCCGCCGCCCGCGTCGAAGCCGCCCTGGTGGATGCCGCCCAGGTTGGCCCCCAGGACCGTTTTCTCCCACGGCCGCAGCGATACCCGTCCGCCCCCGGCGAACGTCTCGTACCGCTCCTCCCCCACCGTCGACGTCCGCGCGAGGAAGAAGTGGCTGTCGCTCGGGCCCCACGTAAGGCGGTACCGCATGCCGGCCAGCTCGTCGTCGTAGTCGCGCTGTTCGAAGGTGAGCGGCGATACGTAGTCGCGGAAGTGGCCGAACGTCCATTGGTTATGCTCGGTATCGAGCGTGCCGCGCAAGCGGAGGTACGCGCGCGGCCCCGGGCCGCCGGCGGCGTCGTCGCCGAAGTCGTAACGGACCTTCCCGCCCGCTTGCACCAATACGCCTTCGGCCACGTGGAAATCGGCGTACAGCGTCAGGTCCGAAAAAAAATACGCCCGTTCGTCCAACTTCGGCAAACGGACGGTCGAATATTCGGCATTGTCGAAGACGGTGCGGAACTCGCCCGACGCGCCCAGGACGCCGTTCCAGTAATTTACGACCTCGAGGGGCCGCGCGTTCGCGCCGACCGCGGCTACCCAAAGGCAAAGCAAGACCCGTCGCGCGGCGGCGTTAATCGCCCTCGCCGCCTTCCCAACGCCCCGAGCCGCCCTCGAGCGCGGGTCTTTCGGCGGCGGCGCCGAGCTCGGCTCGAGCCTCCTCCATCGCCCGCCGCAACCCTTTTATCTCTTCCGCGGCGTCGTCCGCCTCGGCGGCCAGCATTTCGCGGTCGACGTGCGCGCTCGCCAGCGCGAGCGCCGTCAGCGCGTTCTGCAACTCCTGCATTTTGGAGAACGTTCGCTCCGCGTCCACCGCGGCCTTCTTGGCGAGCTCCGCGGCCTCGCCGCCGGCGCCGGCCTTCACCAGCTTTCGAGCCCCGCCTTCCTCCCGCAGGTAGTAGACGACCGCGGCCGCCAGGCGGCCGGCGTCTTCCGCCCGGAGCGGCATACGCTCCACCATATCTATCGGGAGGCGGGACAGGCGGCGTTCGATGTCGCGCGCCGCGGCGATGGCGTGATTCGCGAGCTTGCGGCGACGATACGGCAGCCTGCCAACCTCGTCCACCGTCCCCCGCGGCAGCGCCTTATTGCGTTCGCGGTGGTAGGCCCAGTACAACGTGCCGCCGTAAAAAACGGCGCCCGCCGCCGTTACGACCGGGAAGAACGGCAAGAAGATGAGGCTTGCCAGAAAAACCGGCAGGCCGAAGGGCCGGAGTATTACCTTCCAGTTCATAGGCGGGGTTCAGGCGTCGGCCTTACCCTTTTCCTCGCCCTCCGGGAGCGCCTGGGGAACCTCGCCCGGCGCCAGCGCCAGGCCCAACGATGCTTTCAACGCCATGAGCTCGACGTCCACGTCGCCGGTTTCGAGTTTCTTGAACTCGTCTTCCAGGGTTTTAGTGCTCTTGAGGGCGGCGACCTCGGCCTCGGCTTCGGCGGTCGCCTCGAGGCGCGCCACCTTCTCCTCGACGTGGCCCAACGCCTCGAAAGCGCTCCGGTCGTCGATGGAGGAAACGGCGCGGTTGATGGTCTGGGCGGCCTCGGCGCGCTTCTGGCGGGCGATGATGAGGTCCTTCTTGCGCGCGGCCTCGTCGATCTTCCGGTCGAGCGCGACGAGCCCCTGCTTCAACCGCTCGACGAGGATGCTCTGCTGCTCGAGTTGGGTCAGGTATTCCGTCGCGGCCGCCGCCTCTTCCTGCTTGCGGAGCAACGCCTCGCGCGCCAAATCCTCGCGGCCCTTCTGCAGCGCCAGGACGGCGCGCCGCTGCCACTCGTCCGCGTTGGCCTTCGCCTTGCGGTATCTAGCCTCGAGACGCTTTTCGTCGGCAACGGAGACCGTAACCTGCCGTTGGGCCTCGCGGTATTGCTCGCGCATGTCCGCCATCAATTGCTCGAGCATATTCTCGGGGTCTTCCGCCGACGAGAGCATGGCGTTTAGATTCGCTTCTATGATCTTCGCGATCCGTTCCAAAACACCCATAGCGGCCTCCTCCTTACTTCAGGCCGAACTCTTTTAAGCGGGGTAAAACCGTCGCCGCGGCGAAAGCCATGCCGTCCACCGACGCTTGGAGCTCGACGGCGTCCAGGTACTCCGCCTCCAACGTATCGACCACTACGATAGCCTTGTCCTCCAGGCCGAAGGCGCCGTGGACGACGTCGCGGGCGTTCGCCTCCAGCAGCATATGGAAGAGTTTGGCGTCCTCCCGGCCTTTGGCCAGGTCCGCCACCTTGAGCCGCAGCACGACCAACGGCGGGCTATAGCTCACGACGACCTTGCCGAAGCCGCCCTCGGCCGCGGCGTCCACGACCCACATCTGCGGGCCCAGCATCTCGTAGTCGTACCCCAATTCCTCGAAAAACCTCTCCACGTCTCTCTCGTTCGCCATGCGGAACACCTCCCGCGCGCGGGCCCGACGGCCCAACGCGGTTAGAACCGTTATTGCTCCTGCGCTTCCCCCGTCATGGGGACGAACAGCACCGGCTCGAGGTCTTCTTCCTCGAAAGTATCGCCGCGTCTCGTATAGCGCTTGAGCATCTGCGGATACCGGCCGCCGAGCGGCAGAACCAGCCGGCCGCCGTCGGCGAGTTGGTCCAACAGCGGCTGCGGAACGTGGTCGGGAGCGCAGGTCGCGATAATGGCGTCGAAGGGGGCCTCCTCGGGCCAGCCGCCGTAACCGTCGCCGACGCGGACGTGGACGTTGTCGTAGCCGAGGCGTTCCAGCGTCGCCCGGGCGTCCTCGGCCAGCGACGGGATTATCTCTATGGTATAAACGTCGGCCGCTATAACGCCCAGGATAGCCGCCTGGTACCCGGAGCCGGTCCCGACTTCCAGCACTTTATCGCCGGCCTCCAGCTTCAACGCCTCGGTCATATAGGCGACGATGTACGGCTGCGAAATCGTCTGCCCCTCGCCTATGGCCAGCGGGTTATCTTCGAACGCGCGGTTCCCGAGGTCCGCCGGGACGAACTCCCAGCGCGGTACCTTACGCACGGCGGCCAGCGTCGCCGGGTCCGAGACGCCCCGACCCTCGATCTGGCTGTCCACCATCGCGTTGAGGCGACGCCACATTTCGGCGTCGTCGCTCACGCGCGCCTCCTTCTCGGCCGCGCCGCCGCACCCGGCCGCCAAACACAAGGCCAAGGTAAATACCGGCGCCCCACGTACGCGTCGCATAACATCACCCCGTCGCCTGCTCCTAAAGCATTTGAACTTCGTTTATGACCAGGCCGAAGTTGCACCCCAGCCGCCTCGCCGCCCGCCGGCACATTATCATCCGCGAGAGGAAGGTCTCGAAGTACTCCATGACCTGCGATATCGACGTATCTATTTCGAGCTTTAGCGTAATGGCCTTGGCCTCGCCGTCCACCTCCAGCTCGCTGCGCTTCGCGGCGTAGTTCACGCGGTCGTGGATATCGAAGGATATCATGGACGGGTTCCGAACGCGGTCCCGCCGCACGTCCGACTTGTCCGCGATGGTCAGCGCCGCGCTTATAACGCTCGCCGGCACGCCCGAGCCCTCGTCGTGGTTGCCGATGGCCGTCATCACCTGCAGCGTTTCGGTTACGTCCATGCCGAGCCGCCGCAATATATCGCGCGCCAACACCGCCGACAGCGCCTCGTGGTTGTGGCGGTTGACGACGTTGCCGATATCGTGGAGGTGGCCGGCGACGGCCGCGAGCTCCGCCCGCCGCTCCTTGTAACCCAGCGCCGATATCATGGCCCGCGCCCGCTCGGCCACCATGGCGGCGTGTCTCTCGCCGTGCTCCGTGAAGCCCAACACCGCGAGGACCCGGTCCGCCTCGGCGAGGTACGCCGCGACCTCGGCGTCCTCCTTCAGCGTAGCCAGCGTGACGAGCGCCCCCGCGGACCCGACGCCTTCGCCTACGTCCGCTTCGTTTTCGTTCTCGGCCACTTCTACTTGCGGCGGGGCCGCCGCGGCTCCTTACGCTCCTTGCGCTTGCCGGCCGCCTTATCATCTTTGCCCCCGCTCGCAGCGACGGCTACTTCTTCCCCGGGGGGCGCCGCGGCCTCGATCTTCGCCAGCGCCACCTCGACGTCGACATCCTTCGCGACGGTTACGACCACGATCTTGTCTTTCTCGTAAACCTTCGCCACCGTACCCCGGATGCCGCCCGCGGTTATCACGCGATAACCTTTTTTGACCGAGGAGATCATTTCCTTCTTGCGTTTCTCGGCGCGCTGTTGAGGCCTTATCAGCAGGAAGTAGAAGATGACCATAATGAGGAGGAGCGGCAGGATGATGCCGAAGCCGCCGCCGCCCTGTCCTTCGCCGCCGCCGCCCCCGCCCATCGCGTATGCCGTCGAAGCCAATAAGAATAACAATTCGCCACCTCTTCCTTTTCGTCGTTAGATTTCCACGGCGTCTTCGTACTTTATAAGGTTACGCATAAGCTCGTCGTGGCGTTCGAACGCCAGGTCTACCAACCGCTCGATGAGCTTGGCGTACTTCAGGCCGGCCACGTCCCACAACTTGGGGTACATACTTATGGGCGTAAAGCCGGGCATGGTATTTAATTCGTTTACCAATAAGAGTTCCCGGTCCGGCAAGTAGAAGAAGTCGACGCGCGCCAGGCCGGCGCAGCCGTGGCTGTTGAACGCGCGCACCGCCAAGTCCTGCACCCGTCGGGCGAGCTCTTCGTCCATCACCGCGGGGGCGAGGAGCTGGGCGTCGTCCCGGACGTACTTGGCCTTGTAGTCGTAGAACTCTCCCGCCGGCACGATCTCGCCCACCGGCGACGCCTCCGGAGCGTAGTTGCCCAGGACCGCGCACTCGAACTCGCGGCCGTTGGCCGCCTGCTCGCACAGAATTTTGGAATCGTACCGCGCCGCGTCGGCCAACGCCTTCTTCAACGAGTCGCGGTCGTTAACCTTGCGTATGCCGATGCTCGAGCCGAGGTTCGCCGGCTTTACGAACAGCGGATAACGCAACCGCTGCTCGACCTCCAGCGTAACCCGGTCCGGCTCCTCCTCGAAGCGCCGCCGCGCGACCGCGAAGTAGTCCACCGTCGAGATGCCGTTCGCCCGCAATACGTCCTTCGACATCTCCTTGTCCATGGCCAGGGCCGCGGCCAGCGGCCCGGAGCCCACGTACGGCATCGCGTCCAGCTCGAGCAGACCCTGAATCGTCCCGTCCTCGCCGTAGGGCCCGTGCAACAGCGGGAAGACGACGTCGGCCTCCAGCTCGCCGCCGCCGTCGAGGCGCACCAGAAAAGCGCGCCGCTGCGGGTCCGCGACCGGCGTATACGACGGCTCGCTCTCGTCCGGGCGCGCCACGCCCTGCATGAAACCGGCCCAGAAGTACCAACTGCCCTCGGGCGAAATGTAAATCGGCAGCACCTCGAACTTCTTGCCGTCCACCGCGGCCATCATGGAGCGCGCCGAAATAATGGATACTTCGTGCTCGCCGGACCGGCCGCCGAACAGGACCGCCAGTTTTATTTTTTCTTTATCTTTACCCTTATCTTTCGCCGCCAAGACGTTCACCTCGCGCGTAACGCTTACGCCCCGTAGCCCATTAACGAGTTCGCACTTTATTTCTACTTTTCCTTAGCCGACGCCGCGACCACTTCCCGAACCTTCGCCGTTATCTTCCTCCAGGCCCGCGCGGTCGCGCTATCGGGCCGGGCCACCATAACGGGTTGGCCGCGGTCCGATTCCGGGACCACGTCGGGGTCGAAGGGAACGGCCCCCAGGAAACGGACGCCGAACTCGGCCGCAACGCGTTCGCCGCCGCCGCCGCCGAACAATTTTATATCGTGCCCGCACTCCGGACAGGCGAACGGGCCCATATTCTCGATTACCCCTAAAACCGGTATTTTCGTTTTTACGGCAAACGTCAGGCTCTTGCGGGCCGACGCCACCGCGGCCGCCTGGGGCGTCGTCACCATTATCAGGCCGTCGGCGTCCTTTATACGCTGCGCCAGCGATAATATCTCGTCGCCGGTTCCGGGCGGCGTGTCCACCACGAGCCAGTCGCGTTCGCCCCAGTTAATGTCGGCCAGGAAGTTGTCTATCATCGCCATCTTGAGCGGCCCGCGCCATATGACGGCGTCGGACTCGCCCGCGACGAGGAAGGCCATACTCATCACGACCAGCTTGTCATCGTACGCCACCGGGTTTATGCCGGCATCGCCGCCGGTGGGTTTAACGTCCGCCAGGCCGAGCATCAGCGGCACGCCCGGGCCGTGTATATCCGCGTCCAGCAGCGCCACGCCGTCCCCCGCTTGGGCCAACGCGAGCGCTAAGTTTACGGCCACCGTCGTCTTGCCGACGCCCCCCTTGCCGGACGCCACCAAGATCTTGTGGCGGATGAGCTTCATCCGCTCGGCGATGCGCTTTTCGAGCTCGAGGCGTTGCTTGAAGCGCTCGAGCTTCGCCGCTTCCTCAGCCGAGGGTTCTTTTTCCGGTCCGTCGTCGTTAGGCATTGTCTCTCCCCGTTACTAAGACAATATATTTATCGGCGCCGGGATGAACGTCAGGACCGCTATCGCGAAGACGGCCCACCCCACGAGACGCCTCAGCGGCGTGAGCGGGGCGGCGTCGTCTATGGGCGGCGGGTGCTTTAACCGGATGAACAGTATAATCAAAAACGCCCAGAAGAACCACCCGGTCCAGACGAAGCCGAGCGGGATTAGCGCCACGAACGCCGCCCGCGCCACCCATACACTGTATTTGCCGAACATCGCGTACGAGACGTGGCCGCCGTCGAGCTGGCCTATGGGGAGCAGGTTGACGGACGTGACCCACAGGCCTATCCACCCCGCGAGCGCCAGCGGATGAAGCGATACGTCCATACCGCCCAGCGGGCCCTTTACGGCGTACGTCAAGAATTTGAATATCAACGAGTCGCCGAAGATAACGGTCCCGGCGGCGGCCGCCCCCGGCGAGACTATCGCCGAGTAATGGAGGCCCACGACCGTCAACGGGAGCGCGACCAGGAAGCCCGCCAGCGGCCCGGCGGCGCCGATGTCCAACAGCGCCCGACGGTCCGGGATGGGCGATTCCATCTTGATAACCGCGCCTAAGGTCCCGAGTAGCGGATGGGGCACCGGCAGGAAATAGGGCAACGTCGCGCGTACGCGGTGTCTCATCGAGGCGAAGAAGTGCGCCATCTCGTGGCACAACAGGATGGTCATTATCGAGGCCGAGAACGGTACGCCCAAGAGCCAATCCGCCGGCCGGAGCAGGTTGCCGCCCCGCTGCCACGTCCCGGCGGCGAGCGTCGTCCCTATGGTCGCGACGAACAGGAGGGCATTCACGAGCATCCGCCGGCGCGGCCGCTCCAACCGCCGCGGGCTGACCTCCACCAACCAACGCCCGCCCGCGAGCGGCGTCGCCTTGGTATAATAACCGAGCGGCTCGAAGTGCCGGGCGACGGCGTCGTGACCGCCGGCCTTGAATTTCCCCACCAGAACCACGCCCGGCGGCCGGCCGTAAAACTTCTCCACCTCGAAGAACGGCTCGACCTCCTCCAATACGTTCCGCAAAATTACTTCGATGGGCCTGGGCGTCACCTTCCGATAAACCTCACAAGTACTTCGCTAAAATAGGCCGCAGCCGTTCCTTGACATCGTCCGGCACCAGCTCGAGGTCCGTTACGATGGCGCCCTCGAGCGCCCGTTGGCAAGCGCACGCGCCGGCCGCGGCGAGCTCCGGCAGGACGTCTTCGACCACGGCCTTGACGTTGGCGACGTTGGCCCGCATATTATCCAAAACCATGCCTATAGTTACGTCTTCGGCGTCGAGCCACACGTCGTAGTCGGTCACGAGCGCGACCGTGCCGTAGCACATCTCGGCCTCGCGGGCGAGCTTGGCCTCGGTGGCGCTGGTCATGCCGACGACGTCGAAGCCGAGGTGGCGGTAGACGTTGGATTCGGCGCGCGTGGAGAACTGCGGCCCCTCCATGCAGACGTAGGTGCCGCGGGGATGCACCCCTAATCCCAGCCGCTCGCAGGCCGCCGTCGCCAGCTCCCGCACGCGGGGGCAGTACGGGTCCGCCAGCGATACGTGGACCGCCATCCCGGCGTCGAAGAACGTCGACGCGCGGTGCTTCGTGTTGTCGTACAGCTGGTCCGGTATGACGAAGTCGCGGGGCTTAACCTCCGTCTTCAGGCTGCCTACCGCGGATACGCTCAATATACGCTCTACGCCCAGCGACTTGAGCGCCCAGATATTGGCGCGGAAGTTAACGCCGCCCGGGGGTAGGCGGTGGCCGGCGCCGTGGCGCGGAAGGAAGACCACCGGCGCCCCCGCGAAAGTGCCGATAATAAGGTCGTCCGAGGGGGGGCCGTAGGGCGTCTCGAGCCGGCGCCGCTCGTCGACGTCGAAGCCCTCAATTTCGTAAAGGCCGGAGCCGCCGATAAAGGCCGTCGCCGCTTTACTCAAATTCCGAACCTCCTTAGACGAGAACGAAGATTACCATCAGGGGAAGACAACGTTGCGACGCCGGAATAGTAAGCCGCCGTTAATACCGATAGCCGATACTGCTCGGCCCGGCGTTCGCATATTATAAAGTAAGACGATGCTACAATCAAGCGAAATGGCCGCGGCGCGACGTTGAAACGGCTGCCCTTTTTATGTATAATACACCCTAATGCGAGTTTTAGGCGTAGACTGGGGCGAAGAACGCATCGGCCTGGCGGTATCCGACGAAACCGGGACCATCGCTTCGCCCTACAAAGTTATAAAAAACGAAGGCAAGGCCGCCGCGGCCGTCGTTAACGCCGCTTCGGTTACCGGCGCCGAGGAAATCGTCGTCGGCTATCCGCTGACGCTTACCGGCCGAGAGGGCCCCGCGGCGGAGCGCGTCCAGGAGTTCGCCCGCGACGTCCAGCGCCGGGTTTCCGTCCCCGTAAAATTAATAGACGAAAGATTCACCACCAAGTCCGCGGAAGAGAAGTTGCGCGCCGCCGGCGCCTCCCCCCAAAAAATAAAAAAGACCGCCGACGCGGCCGCGGCGGCGCTAATCCTCCAGACCTATCTCGACGTCAGCAAAAAAACTCCCCCCGAATACCTTCCCGACTAATCCCGGGCCAACTTCCGTCGGAACCATTCGATCGTCTTGGGCAAACCCTCCGAGACGGGCACCCGGGGTCGCCAACCCAACAGCTCGGTAGCGCGGGTGATATCGGGCCGGCGGCGGCGCGGGTCGTCGACGGGCAGCGGCCGGTACGCGATTTCCAAACCGCGGTCGACGGCGTCGCGTATCATCTCCGCCATATCGAGGACGGTCATCTCCTCCGGCATGCCGATATTAACCGGCTCCGCTACGTCGGAATAGAGTAACGCCAAAATCCCGTCCACCATGTCGCCGACGTAGCAGAAGGAACGGGTTTGCGAGCCGTCGCCGTAAACCGTCAGCGGCTTTCCGGCCAGCGCCTGCGAAATCAAGTTCGGTATCAGGCGGCCGTCGGAGGGGCGCATGCGGGGCCCGTAGGTGTTGAAGATGCGCACCACCCGTACGTCCAGGCCGCGGTGGCGCTTGAAGGCCGCGACCATGGCCTCGCCGAACCGCTTCGACTCGTCGTATACGGCGCGCGGCCCGAAGGCGTTGACGTTGCCCCAATAATCCTCGCTCTGGGGGTGAACTTCCGGGTCGCCGTACACCTCGCTCGTGGACGCGAACAGGAACCGCGCGCCGCGCTCGAGCGCCAGCTCCGCGGCCAGGCGCGTCCCCTCCGAGTTTACGGCCATAATCTCGAGGGGAATCCGCTCGAAGTCGTCCGGGCTGGCCGGGCTCGCGACGTGCAAGACGTAATCGGCGGCGCCGTCCAACTCGTAAGGCCGGGCGACGTCGACGTCCCGGAATTCGAAGGCGTCGTGCTCGTTCAGGACCTCTACGTTTTCGGGGTCGCCCGTGACGAGGTTGTCGAGAACGACGACGTCGTTCCCCTCCTGCAGCAAGCGTTCGGCGAGGTGGGAGCCTATGAACCCCGCGCCGCCGGTTATAACGTAACGCGCCATCGTCAAACCTTTCCCGCTAAGGTTTAGTATCCGGTTCTCGCGCCGCGGCGCCGGGCCGCCGGCCCACGCCGACGTACTCCACGCCCGCGGCTTCGACCTTGGCCGGGTCGTATATGTTCCGGCCGTCGAAGATGAGCGGCCGCCGCATCGCCTTGACCAGGCCTTTGAAGTCGGCTTCCTTGAACTCGTTCCAATCCGTGACCACGGCCAGCGCGTCGGCGCCTTCCGCGGCGGCGTAGGGGTCGTCGGCGTAACCCACGCCGGGGAGTACTTCCTTGGCCCCGTCCATCGCGACCGGGTCGTACGCCGTTACGACGGCGCCCCCTTCGAGCAGTTTTTGGATAATGTACAGCGCCGGCGATTCGCGGATGTCGTCGGTGTTGGGTTTGAACGACAGGCCCCACACCGCGACCTTTTTTCCTTTTAATTCGCCCAGGCGCGCGGCGATCTTCTCCACGAAGAGGTCGCGCTGCACGGCGTTAACGTCGACCACGGCCTTGAGTATTTTAAAATCATAATCGGCCTTGGCCGCGATGTCCACCAACGCCAGCGTGTCTTTGGGGAAGCACGAGCCGCCGTAGCCCACGCCGGCGCCGAAGAACGCCGGGTTGATGCGGCCGTCCTTGGTGACGCCCTCGACCACCTCTCGCACGTCCGCGCCCACCCGCTCGCAGATGTTCGCTATCTCGTTTATGAAAGAGATCTTGAGGGCCAGGAAAGCGTTGGAAGTGTATTTGATCATCTCCGCCGACAACACGTCGGTAATGATTATGGGGGCGTTGAGCGGCGCGTAGAGCTCGGCCACCATCTCGCCCGCGGCGGCGTTCGAACACCCTATTACGATGCGGTCGGGCTGCATGAAGTCGTGGATGGCCGACCCCTCCCGCAAGAACTCGGGATTGGATACGACGTCGTAGGGATACGCGCCCCCGGACTCCTCCGCGATGATATGGCTCACGATGTCGCCGGTGCCCACCGGAACGGTGGACTTGTTGACCACCGAGCGGTAGCCGTCCATGGCCCGGCCGACGGTCTCGGCCACGGCGCGTACCTGGCTCAGGTCCGCCTCGCCGTTGGGGCCGGACGGCGTCCCCACCGCCACGAAAATTATCTTCGACTTCTTGACCGCGTCGGCCACGTCGTCGGTAAAAGACAGCCGCCCCACGCGCGCGTTTATGCGGACCTTCTCCACCAGGCCCGGCTCGAAGATGGGCGTCTCGCCGCGCTTCAGCATCTCTATCTTCCGGCGGTCGACGTCGGCGCAAATCACGGCGTTCCCCAAGTCGGCGAAACACGCGCCGGTAACCAGGCCCACGTACCCGGTACCTACGACTGCGATCTTCATATCCGCTCTCTCCAATATTCCAATATGTCGGAAAGGGTTTGGTCGAACGGTATCTGCGGGCGCCACCCGGTCCGTTTTACGAACTTGGCGTTGTCTCCCACGAGCAACGGTACGTCGGACGGCCGGAGCCGCTCCGATTCGACTACGACGTCGACGTCGGCGCCGCTTATCGCGATCAGCTTCTCTAAAACTTCCCGGATGCTGTACCCCTTGCCGCTGCATATATTGTAGACATCGCCCGCCTCCGCCGCCTCGAGCGCGAGCCAATACGCCCGCACCGTATCGCGCACGTCGGTGAAGTCGCGTACGGCGTCGAGGTTGCCCACGCTGACGTGCGGCCGGAGCCCTTTCTGCGCTTCGACGATTTGGATGGCGAAGTTGGAACACACGAACACCCTGCCGCGCCGCGGGCCGGTATGGTTGAACGCCCTGGTGCGGACCACCTCCACGCCGTACGACTTGAAGTATTGGTACGACAATAAATCCTGGCCCACTTTGCTCACGCCGTACGGGCTAAGCGGCCGCAGCGGGTTATCCTCCGTGATGGGGACCTCGCCGGGTTCGACGTAACCGTATTCCTCGGAGGAGCAGGCGACCAGGATGCGGGGCGAATACTTCGCCCGACGGACCGCCTCGAAAATATTGACGGTCCCCACGATATTGGTGGTTATCGTCTCCGACGGCAGCTTCCAGCTCGAGACCACGTACGACTGCGCCGCCAAATGGAATATCCACGCCGGCTTAATGTCCGCCACCAGCGACTCGATGGACGACGCGTCCCTCAGGTCGGCGTCTACGACCGTTATCTTGTCCGCGATGTGTTCGATATTTTGGTTGGGACTGCGCCAGCGCGCCGTGCCGAAGACTTCGACGTCGCCCTGGGCCAGCGCGAAATCGGCCAGGTGACTGCCGGCGAACCCCGTAACGCCCGTTATCAGTATCTTCATCGGCGCTTCCTTTCCTTACGGTCGAACCAGACGTTTTGCGACGCGCGCCGCGGCGACGGCGTCCCGCGCGTACGCGGCGCCGATCTCGTCGGCGTACTTCTTCGTAACGACGGCGCCGCCCACCAACAAGCGCGCCTTGACGCCTCGCGCCCGCAGCGCCTCCGCGACTTTACCCATCTCGGGCATCGTCGTCGTCATCAACGCCGACAGCGCCACGACGTCCGCCCGCCGCGCCGCCGCGCTTTCGACCACGCGCGGCGTGGAAACGTTCTTCCCCAAATCGTATACGTCGAACCCGTGACTCCGCAACACCGCGGCGACGACGTTCTTGCCTATGTCGTGTACGTCGCCCGCTACGGTAGCGAAGACGACCCGGCCCGCGGGCCGGCGCGATTTTTTATCGATCGCTTTCTCGACGACGCCAAACGCCGCTTGCGCCGCCTCGGCCGCCCGAATCACCTGCGGCAGGTAATACTCCTTCCGCTCGAAAAGGCGGCCCACTTCCTTCAACGCCGGAGCGATAAATTTATCATTTATAACCAACGGCTTGGGGGAATTTTTTAGGGCTCGAGCGGCCGCGGCCTTGGCGCGTTCGCGCCGGCCGCCGAGAACCGCCTCGTACAGCTCGCCGCCCGGCGTTGCCTTCCTCTTCCTCTCTTTTTTCCGCGGAGCTTTTCTCGAAAACGCCTCGACGTACGAGGCCACTTCCCGTTCGCCGCCCGCCAAAGCCGACGCGGTACGCATAGCTTGCCGCATCCGCTCGTCGAGGGGATTTACGATGGCGAGGTCGAGGCCCGCGCCCGCGGCATAGAGGAACGCCGCGGCGTTCAAAACGTCTCGCTCCGGCAGGCCGTGCGACACGTTGCTCACGCCCATAACCGTACGTACGCCCAGGTTCTCTTTTATCTCGCGCAGGGTCTCGAAGGTTTGGGCCGCGCCGCCCCGCGCCGCCGTAAGCATCAACGGGTCGACGTATATGTCGTCGAGCGCGATGCCCTCGTCCAGCGCCCGACCCACGAACTTCTCGGCCAACTTCAGCCGCGAGGCCGCGGTCGCCGGGATGCCGCGGGCGCCCATCGCCAGGCCCACCACGGCCGCACCCCAGCGACGCGCCATCGGCAGCAGCCTGGCCATAGCGCGCGCCGACGCCGGGCAAGAGTTCAACAACGGCTTCCCCACCGCGGCCTTTAAACCGGCCTCCAGCACCTCCGGCCGCGCGGAGTCGACCGACGCCGGCACGTCCACGGCATCCTGGACCGCGCGCACCGCCGCCGCCATCGTTCCCGCGGCGCCTTCCCCGTCGCCGACGTTCACGTCCACGACGGCCGCGCCCGCCGCCACCTGCGCCTCGGCCTCGCGGGCCGCCAAGTCAAATCGGTTCCTCGCGAACTCCCGCGTAAGCTCGCGCCGGCCCGTCGGATTAATCCGTTCGCCCACGACGACGGGCGCGCCGCCGCCTACGACGACCAGCCGCGCCCGGGCGGCGAGCGTGGACCTGCGCTCTCCCCGGCTGCGCCTCGGCGGCGTCAGACCCTCGGCCGCCTTCGCCGCCAACCGTACGTGCTCCGGGGTCGTGCCGCAGCAACCGCCCACCACCGCGGCGCCGGCGGCGACGAGCTTCGGCACCCACGACGCGAATTGGGCCGGCGTCTGCCGGAACGCCGTCTTGCCCGCCACGAGCCGGGGCAGGCCGGCGTTCGGCTCGGCGCACACCGGAACGTCCACCGCGGCCGCCATCGCCCGGATAACCGGCACGAGCTCGCGCGCCCCCACCGAGCAATTGGCCCCCACCGCGTCCGCGCCCGCGGCGACGAGCGTAACGGCGGCGACCTCGGGCGGCGTACCGGTAACGGCGCGGCCGTCCTCGTCGAACGTCATAAAGGCGATTATAGGACCGTCGAACGCCGCGCGCGCCGCCACTACCGCGGCCTTGGCCTCACGCAGGTCCGACATCGTCTCGACGACGACGAGGTCGACGCCGGCGTCGGCCAGCACTCGCGCCTGACGGTAGAATTCGCGGTACGCCTCGTCGAACGAGAGCGCGCCCAACGGCTCCGGATATTCGCCCAGCGGGCCGACGTCGCCTGCCACCCGGACCTTATCGCCCGCGGCTTCCCGCGCCAGCGCGACCCCCGCGCGGTTTATTTCGTCGGCGCGGGAGGCGAGGCGAAAAGGCGCGAGCCGCCGCTTCGTCGCGCCGAAAGTATTGGTCAAAATGATGTCGGCGCCGGCGGCGACGTAGGCCGCATGCGCCGCGCGCACCGCGTCGGGGTTGTATAGGTTGAACCCATCCGGCGGCTCGCCGGCCGGCAGGCCCTTATCCTGGAGCAGCGTGCCCATCGCGCCGTCCAGCAGTAAAACGCGCTTCCGGGCCAACGCTTTGAATTGTTCGCGCCGAAGTTTCATTTCGCCACAACCGCCGCAACCGCGGTCACGCTCTTGCGCGGAATCATCATATAGTTCTCGGTCAAACTTATTCCCAGCTCGAAGCCGCCGGCCAGCCGGAGCAGGCGCTCCTGGGCCGCGAGCTCGAAGTCGCCGTAGCCGGGGCTTATGCGCCGCGTTACCGCTTCGCCGGCTCGAGCCGCTTCGTCTTTAATCGAGCCGTGGACCAGCGAGATAAGCTCCTCCGCCGCTACCGAGCCGACGGCGTCGGCCACCGTCATCGCGAACGTGTCGCCCCGGCCGTCGTACTCGCGGGCCAACTCGTCGACGCCGTCCCCCACCGTCGCCGCTATCGCGACGACGGCGGAAGCGCCGGCCGCCAACTTAACGAGGTCCCCGCTCTCGAAGACTACGCCGCCCTCCAATTCCAGCGTCCGGCCGCGGGCCGCGACGGCGGCCGCGCGAGCGTACGAATACCTGGGCTCGAGCACGGCGCGGGCCCGGCGGTAAGCGTCGTCGAAATCGCCGCGGAGCTCGGGCGCCGCCTCCCGCGCCGGCATCCTCAGGTGCTTCCACACCAGCGCGGCCTTAACCGCCAAATCGAACTTCGCTCGAGTCAACGTCCTCCGGCTTGCGGTAACGTTCCTCCTCGCTGTATATACAGCCGCAATAACCCTGGAGGTAGAGCCCCATCTCGCGGGCGAGTCGGTGGCTCTCGTCGTCCAAAGGTCTGAAATCTCGCCCCATAAACGCGACGCCGGCCTCCGCCCCCGCCCGGGCCCCCGCGTCCAGCACGGCCTCGTGGTCCTGGTGGCGCGATATCAGCAGCGTCGTCGTAAAGGCGTCGCAGCCGCGCGCCGCCGCCCGCGCCGCGGCTCGCGAAAGCCGCTCGTTGTAGCAACGCGGGCACCGGCCCTCCCGGCGAACGGCGACCTCCCTCAGGAAAAAATCGACGTCGTAGCGGTCGTCCACCTCGGCGGGCCAGCCGTCGCGGCTTATTACTTCCTTGAACGCGGCGAGCCTTTTGCGGTACTCGCGGTACGGCTGGACGTTCGGGTTGTACCAAAAGGCCAGTATCTCGCGCCCTTCCGCCGCAAGCGCGCGCGCCGGCGCCACCAAACAAGGCCCGCAACAGGCGTGTAAGAGTATCCTCATACGAAAAAATTCATTATAAAACATCTCCGGGCCCTATATCAAACTTTTTCTGGACTCCCCGTGTTAAATTCAACATTTACGCCGGAAAACGTAATACTTTAAAGCCGGCCCCTTCGAAATTCCGCCCGAAAGCCGATTTTCACTCGTTCTTACCGTCTTTGGCCTTGACTTGGCCGGCCCAAGGTGCTTGAATTATTAACGTGAGAAGTAGATTGCTCGCCGCCGCGCTGGTCGCGTTCGCGGCCGCGGCGCTTTGCCTTGCCGCCACGGGCGACGGACCGTCGCTGGCCGATTTGGAGCTGTTGCGCGTCCCGCGCGAAGAGTTGCCCCCCGGCGAGGCCGAACTCGCCACCAAGCTGCAGTTCGCCCGGGCGCTTATCCTAGGCGGCAAGGCCGAGGAAGCGCTCGCGGCGCTGGACGAAGTGCTGGTGCGCGACGTCGCCGGAACCTTCACCGTCGAGGTACTATATTACAAAGGTTTCGCGCTGGATATCCTGGGCCGGTACGACGCCGCGATCGTAAATTACCAAGAAGCCCTCAAAGAGCGCCCCGACGACCCGACGGTATTATTAGCGTTGGGTCAAGCCTACCTCGACGCCGGCCGCGACGACGACGCCCGGGCGACGTTCGAACAGGTCCTCGCCCGAGTACCGCAAGATTCGGGGGCCCTGACCGGCCTGGCGTACCTCGACCTCAAAGGGGGCGACGACGCCGAAGCCCGCGCCAAGCTCGAGCGAGCGCTGGCGGCCGACCCCGAGAACGCGCTCGCGATGTCGTACCTCGGCTTGTTGGAGATGCAGGCGCGCAAATACGACCTGGCTCGAGCGCACCTGGAGAACGCGCTGGCGCTCGAGGCCGCCAGCTTAACGGCCAACTACAACCTCGGCGGCATCCTCTTCATGCAGGGCGATTACGCCGGCGCCGAGAAACGCTACCGCGCGGTGCTCGAGCGTAAACCGGGCGACGGCGAAGCGCGTTTTTACCTCGCCGCGGCGCTGGAGGCCCAAGGGCGCTACGAGGAGGCCTTCGCCGAAGCCGAGAAGGTCGTCGATTCGGGGGCCGTAATCGACGGCCTGGTTGAAATGCTGGACCGCCTGCAGCGCCGCATCGCGGAGAAGTGACGCCCGGAGATAACGGGCGTTAAATCATACCGGCGTAGTTGCCGCCGCTTCCGGGGATAATGTAAAAGTGATCCGTACGCTCCTCACGTTGCGCGCGCTAACGGCCGTCCTTTGGGCGGGGGCCGTAATTTTTTCCGCCGAAACGCGCTCGAGCTGGCCTTGGCTCGGCGCCGCGGCCGTTATCGCGGGCGAAGCGTTAAGGCTCTGGGCCTCGGGGTACGGCGGCGCGTGGAGCCGGGTAGATTCCGCGGAAGCGATCGCCGCCTTTTCGGCGGCCGGGCCGTATCGCTGGGTGCGGAACCCGAAGCACATCGGCAACGTCGCCGTCGCCGTCGGCCTGTCGTTATGGGCGGGGGGCCTTCTGCCGTGGCTGCCGCTGGCGACGGCCTTCGTCTTTATCTTGCTGGACTCGCTCATACAGAGAGCGCGCGACCGCGACCTGGGACGGCGCTTCAGCCGGGAGTACCGGGCCTACCGCGGCACGGTCCCCATATGGCTCCCGCGCTTTACGCGCCGCCCCGCGGCCGTGCGGAGCCGATGGCGGCTCGGCGTCGCGCTCGCCGGCGAGGCGGCGATACTGGTCCAAATCATTGCCGTCGCGGCCGCGGCGTTTTTCCGGCCGAGGGTAATAGACTGGTTTCACTAAGAAGCCGGGGTAAACGCACTCGGCAGGGGCCTTGGGCCGTTTAATGCGCGAAAGAGCGTTTTTTATGTTGACGCTACCAGGTAATTATTCTATATTCTGAATTCCAAGGGACTTGTATTAATCATAATATAAACTCAACTTCCGTACGTCTGGCCGGCGCGTAGGCGGTCAAGCGTTGTGTCGCGCCCGCCGGGAGGTCCTATTATGGCCCCCTTATTTGGCAAGAAGCAAGAGTTGACGCCGGAATTGGTCGGCAAGTATTTCGATAAACGGGCGGCCGAATTCAAGAAGCTCATCGATAAAGCCTCGGACCAGGAGAAGAAGCTGTCGACGCAGGCGGCCAAAGTCGAACGCGACCTCAAAAAGGCCGACGAGCTCGATAAAAAGGCCACAGAGTTCGAGGCCGCGTCCGCGTCGTTCGCCGAAACGGTCAAGGGGCTGGAAGGCCTCCCGGCACAAGTGGATGCGACCGCGGAAAAAGCCGCGGCCGCGGCGGCGAAAACCGGCGAAATCGAAAAGCAGCTTAACACCCTGGCCGAGAAGCAGGCCGACCTTCTCGCCCTCGATAAAAAAGCGCGCGCGTTAAACGAAAGCGTAAGCCGCGCCGCCGGGGACGTTTCGAAATTCGAGGCCAAACTGGGCGAACTGCGAAAAACGGACGCGGAGGTCGCGAAGATAACCGAAAAAGTCGCGGGTGCCGAGGACAAGATAACGGCTCGCGTTCGCGAGTCGGCCGACCGCGTATCGTCGCTGGCGACGCAAACCGCCGACTTGGATAAATCGGTCAAAACCACGCTGCAGGGCATAGGCCGCGCCGACGCCGAGCTGAAATCGGTCAAATCCGAAATCGCCGGCCTGGGCGACCAGGCCAAGAAGTTAAAAGCGGTCGAGAAGGATATCGCCGCGGCCCGTGCCAAACTGGATAACGTCGAAAAAACCGCCGGCCAAATGACCGAATTCCGCGCCGAGCTCCGCGCCGCCGGCGCCTCCGCCGAAAAGACCGCCAAGGTCAACGAGGCGAATAAACAAAGTCTCGCCGAAATCAAAGCGTCGTTGTCCGAGACGAAGAAGGCCGCCGACCAGCAAGCTACGGCGTTAGCTAACCTGAAGGACGGCGTCAAAACGTCGAGCACCGAAATCGGACGCCGCCTGAAAGGCCTGGATGACGGGTTAAGCCAACTCGGTACCCGCGCCAAAACCATCACGACGTTATCCAATAAAACGGACAAGCTGGGCGAGCGCGCCGAGGACGTCGCCGCGAAAACCGCCGCCTTGGAGAGCAAACTGGGCGAGGCGGCCAAAGCCGCGAAAGAGATAGACGCCGTAAAGAGCCGCGTCGAGGCGGCGGTTCAAGCGGCGAAAGAAGCGGCCTCGGAAGGCAACGCCGCCAAAAGCGAGCTCAATCGCGTCCGCGGCGAGGCCCAAAAATACGGCGAAGACGTAACCGGCTTGAAAGCCTCTTTGGATAAAATCCGCAAAGAGTTCAAGGATACCGACGCCGGCCTGGGCGACATCTCGCGGCGCGCGGGCGCGCTGGCGGGCCGCACGACCAAGATCGACCAGAAAGTCGACGGTTACGAAAAACGCGTCGCCGAGCTCGCCGGCGCCGAAAAACGTGCCGACGCCGTAATCGAAAAAGTGGAAAGCTTCAGCGAAAAACTCGGCGACTTCGACGCTCGCTTCGGAGCGGCCCAAAAGGAACTCACAAGCTCGGCCGAGCGGGCCCAAGCGCTCGAGAAATCGCTCGCCAAAATCGAGGAGGACTTCGGCATCCTACGCCTGGAAAGCGAACGCTACGCCGAAGCGACCCATAACGTCGACCGCCTCAACTCGCTTATCGAGCACATCAACACCAAGATCGACGTCTTGGAAGACCAGCGCGATCTCGTCGCCAAAGCCAACGAAGAATCGGGCAAGCTCGACGTCCTTTTGTGGGAGATGGACGTCCGGCTCAAGAAGCTGGCTGAAGAACAGAAGATGGTGCGCGACGGCGAAAAGCGTATCACCGACCTGGAGGAAATGCTGGCCGCGACGCGCGACCGGTTCCGCGAAGCCCAAGGCATTCGGGACAAGCTAGCCGACGTGGAGAGTCGCCAGGAAGATTTCGGCCTCGAAGTGGCGGCGTTCGAACGCCAATCGGCCGAGTTCCGCAACGTCCGGGCCGACCTCGATAAGGTATCCCGCACCGCCGAAGAGCTCGTCGGAAAACTGGGCCTCGCCGAAAGTAAGCTCGCCGAGGCCACCTCTACGCTGGACGCCATAGATAACCGCGCCGACGTACTCCGCGCCGTCAAAGCGGACCTGGCCGACTTCCAAGCGCAATCGCCTTCCGTGGAAAAATTGCGCGAAAAAATCGGGGCGCTGGAAACGCGCCTGGCCGAGGCGGACGCGCTGTCCCGCGCCGTCGCCGACCAGATCTCCGAGAATAAGGCTCGCGAAGCGGCCTTCGACGCCCGCGCCTCCCGCCTCGACGAGGTCGAAACCAAAGTCCGCGAAATAACGACCGGCGTCGGCCGGGTCGAAGTCGCGGCGCAACAGATAAAGGATATCCAAAAGACGCTGGAGGAGTCGGGGCGCTTGTCCGAAGTCGCGTCGCGCGAGCTCGGCGAATATCGGACGGAACGGGCGCGTACGCAAGAAGATTTCGCCCGCCTGAATAAGTCCGCGCAGGAAGTGCTCGAGCGGCTCGAGCGACGCCAGGAGGAAATCCGACTCCGCGAAGAACTGGTTTCCAGCGTTCACGACAAGACCGAGAAAATCGACACTCTCCTCAAAGACATCGACGGCCGTATGATGACGGTGCTCCGCGAAGACGCTAAGCTCGACGCGTTGAGCTCCCGCCTCGACGACCTCAACCGGGACCTCTCGCTGCTCGAGGATAAACGTCGGGCGGCGCTCAAATCCGAGAAAGAGGTCGACCGGCTGGTCGACAAGGTCGCCGCTCTCGAGGAGAGCTCCGCCGCGGTCGAAAAAGCCCTGGGCGCCCAGGGCAAGTTACGGCTCGAGCTGGCCGGCGAAGTGGAAAAGATAGAGGACCTCCGGGCCGAGGTAACGGACGTAAACGGCCGCGTCGCCTCCCACGCCGCGCGAGCCTCCGACACGGAGAAAGAGGTCAATCGCATCCTCGAGAAAATCCTGGATGCCTCCCAGGAGACGGCTCGCAAGGCCACCCTCGTCGAGCGGCGGAGCCAGGACGTCGTCGCCGTCGACGAACGGGTCAACGCCCTCACCATGCTGGCCGAGGACCTCGACGAACGCCTGCGCCTGTTGGGCCAGCGGCGCGACGAAGTGGCGGCGGTCGAACGCGAGGTGCGCGACCTCAAGGCCTATTACGACCTGGTCAAAGACGGGATGGCGGACCTCAAGAGCGAGGCCGATGCCATAAGCGAGGTCCGGGGCCAGATGAGCGAGCTCTCGGACGCGCGCAAAGACGTTGCCGCGGCCGTCCGCGACATAAGCGGCAAACGGGCCGAGCTCAAGAATATCGAGGCCAGGTTCGAACAGATAAACCGCGCCGCGGCGGCGGTCGAAGAGAAGATGGGCCAGCTACGGAACGAGGAGAAACGGGTAGACGCCGTCGCCGAAAAGCTCGCGCAAATGAGCTTCCTCACGAAGGACGTCGACGCCAAGATGGCGAACTTAAAATCGGCCGGCGACCGCCTCGACGACCTACAGAGAAAACTCGCACGCTCCGACGTCATCTTAAACGAAGCTCTCAAGCGGGCGAGCGAAAGCAAACCGCCGGCGTAACCCACCCGGCGAGCCGGGAGCCCATACCGTAATGGCACGTAAAATCGCCGTAGCCAGCCAAAAAGGCGGCGTCGGGAAAACAACCACCGCGGTGAACTTGAGCGCTTCCCTGGCCGTCGCGGAGAAGAAGACGCTCCTCGTCGACCTCGACCCCCAAGCCTGCGCGAGCGTAGCCTTGGACTTCAACCAGGATTTGCTCTACCGCGGCGTGTACGAGATATTCACGCGGAACTTCCCCGCCTCCGGCAGCGTACACGAAACCGAAATACCCAACCTCTACGTCATCCCCAGCAACATCTGGTCGAACAACGCCGAAGACGAGATAACGCGGGGTTCCCTCAACCGCACCATGCTCGCCCGCTCGGTGGAAGAACTCGAGGACGAATACGATTATATAATAATGGATTCGCCGCCGAGTATGGGGCACTTGATGGTGTCGGCGCTCGTCGCGGCGGATTCCGTCCTTGTCCCGGTGCAAGCGGAATTTTATTCCTACCACGCCTTCGAGCAATTCATCCGCCTCGTCAAAACCGTCCGCCTCAGCGTCAACCCCGACCTCGATATTGAGGGGTTTTTGTTGACGATGTACGACGGGCGGACGAAACTCGCGCACGAAGTAGAGAGCGACCTTCGTCGCCGCTTCGGCAGGCTCGTATTCAGAACCGTAATTCCGCGCAGCGTCGCGCTGGCCGAAGCGCCGGCACACGGAAAACCGGCCATCACCTTCGACGGCCGGTCGGCGGGCGCGCAGGCGTATATGCACCTCGCCGGCGAAATCGTTCGGCGACGGCGAAACCGGGCAAAGCCCCGCGTTTAAGCGCAAAAAAAGCCGCGGCCCAGCCGCGGTTTTTTATTTAAGCGCCGACGCTCACCTCCGGAACAATCGCGCCAAATCGCGCGCGGCGAGGTTGACCATAGTCGGGCGACCGTGGGGGCACACGTCCGGCGTGGGCGACGCGAAGAGCTCGCCCACCAGCGCCGCCATCTCCGCGTGTTCCAAACGCTCGCCGGCCTTCACGGCGCCGTGGCAGGCCACGCCCTTGAGCACCGCCCCCCGGCGCCTCTCGAGCTCGGCGGGGCGCCCCTCCTCGACGAAATCTTCCACCACGCGCGCCAGGAATTTTTCGACGTTGCCGACACGGACGTCGTTGGGATGGCCCCGCAGCACGAAGGCGTCGCCGCCGAATTCCTCCACCTCGAAGCCCAAGTCGTTGAGCGCCGGCAGGCAAGGCCGTAAATCCGCCGCCGCCGCGGCCCCCAGCGACACCGTAACCGGCATGAGGAGTTCCTGGCAGCCGGCCCCGCCCCCGGCGCGGGCCAGCAACCGGTCGTAGATGACGCGCTCGTGGGCGGTGTGCTGGTCGACGACTACCAGGTCGCCCCCCCGCCGTACGATTACGTACGTAGTGCCGAGCTGGCCCAGCACCTCCACCGCGCCGCCCTCCGGCGAGCGTTCGGCGACGGCGAAGGCCGCCGGCGCGGCCGCGGCCTCCGTTCTTACGTCCCCCCTCCCAAAGCCGCCGGGCGCCGCTCCCGGCCACAGGCCGTGCCTTTTCAGATACCCCTCGACGTTCTCCCTTACCGCCGCCGTTACCTCCGCCTCGCGGGGCGGCGCCTCTCGCGCCGGCACTTCGAAAGTAGTCGACGGCACCGCAACGCCCACGCGCGCCAGCTCCTCGCGGAACGCCCGGCTCACGAACTCGAACGCCGCACCCTCGTCCGCGAAGCGGACTTCCTCCTTCCGGGGGTGGACGTTGACGTCGACGGCTTCCGGCGGCAGCTCGAGGTAGAGGACGACCAGGGGGTACCGGCCCCGCTCCAGCCTGCCGTCGTAAGCCGACATAACACCCTTGAAGACCGATTTGGCGCGGGCCGGCCGGCCGTTCACGACGGTGTACACGTTGCCGGTGGTCCCGTACGACGCCGACGCCGGCGACAGGTACGCCTCCAGCGAAAAAGCGCCGCTTCGGGCGGCGACGGGAATCAATTGGTCCAACAGCTCCCACCCCAGGACTTCGCCGACGCGCTGCCGCGCCGTGGCGTTGGCCGAGGTGGTGTACTGCAGGCGGCGGTCTTTGGTGAGCGAGAACGCCGGCCCCAACCGCGCGAGCGCGAGACGCTTGAACGCCTCCGCCGCGCGGCGCCACTCGCTGGCCGGCTTACCGGCGAACTTGCGGCGCGCCGGGACGTTGTAGAAAAGGTCTCGAACGATAACCGTCGTCCCCGGCGGCGCGCCCTCGCGCGAAACGTTCACCGCCCCCGCCGCGACCTCCGCCTTCAGCCCCGTCGGCTCGCCCTCGGCCCGGGTGTAAACCGTTACCCGCGAGACCGCGGCTATGGCGGGCAGCGCCTCGCCCCGGAACCCCAACGTCGCGACGGCGTCGAGGTCTTCGGGACGCGCGACTTTGCTCGTCGCGTAACGCTCGAACGCCAGCGTCAGGTCTTCCTCCCCCATGCCGCAGCCGTCGTCCGCCACCTTTATCTCTTTGAACCCGCCGCCGTCGACGGACACGTCTACGCGGCGGGCGCCGGCGTCGAGGCTGTTCTCCGTAAGCTCCTTGACGACCGACCACGGCCCCTCCACCACCTCGCCGGCGGCGATGAGGGCGATCGTCTCTTCGTCGAGCTTCCGGACTTTGGCCATATTACCCTATCGATACCCGAGCCGCAGGTTCGCCGCGGCCGCCCGTTCGACGATTTCCGCGACGCCCTCGGCGGTGGGCTTGGTAGCGACGTAATCGACGGCATCGCGCACCGCCGCGGCGGCGTTCGGCACGGCGCAAGATATCCCGACCTTCGCCAGGAAAGGCAGGTCGTTGTAGGAATCCCCGACGCCCACGACGTCGGCCGCGGCGACGTCGAAGCCGAGCTCGGTCCGCAAATACCCCGTAAGCCACTCGAAGCCGGACCCTTTATCTACCGGCCGCGGCGTAACGTCGACGACGCCGATGGACCGCGTCACGACGAAGAGCGGCGCCAAATCCGCCGGCATGGCGCGGGTGGCCTCGAGCAATTCCTCCACCGGACAACAATCGCCGGCCGCGAAGCTGAAGGAATACTTCTTCCCGATTATTACGCCGGCGCCGCGCTTCCCCACCAGCTCGTCATCGGCCCAGGCGCGGAACCGCTCGAGCGCCTCGGAAACGCGCGGGGCGGCCAGCGCCGGGTGGAAGAGGTACTCGCGGCCCAACGCCGCCGTCGGCAAGTGCATCCCGCACCCGGACTCGAAGAGCGACGGCAGCGGCGTCGAGATAAAGCGCGCGAACGCCTCGAGGTACGAGTGCGGCCGGCCGGTGATGAGAGAAATGGGCGGAAACGTCCGGTCCCCCTCGCGGCGGGAGAGGTCGTTATACCGCCTGAGGACGCTCAGGCCCTGGCAGTCGAGCGGCTTGAGCTCGTCCGCGGTTATCGTCCCGTCCAGGTCCGCGACGACGAGTTTGATGGGGGACCCGTGACCGTCAAAAGGATTTCGCGTAGTCATATTGAATCGGGGTAACCCGAAGATTAGCCTTAGGCGGTCGCCACCGTCGGCGTTGAACGGCGCCGGCCTTGTGGGAACGAGGCCGGAATGTTACCCTTCGCCGTCCCGTATTATTACGTTAAAAGGCCGTCAACACAAGCCCTGCGGCCGTTAAATATTTAACCCGCCCAAAAAAGATATCCGGGTCTGACCAAACGAACGGAAGGCCGCCGTGTTCGATAACAGAAAAGACGCCGGCGAACGACTGGCCCGAGCTTTAGAGAAATATCGGGCCGAAGACATCCTGGTCCTGGCCATACCCAGGGGCGGCGTAGAGGTGGCGTACGAGGTCGCGAAATACCTGGGGGCCGACCTGGCGTTACTCGTCGCCAGAAAACTGCCCTACCCCCGCAATCCCGAGGCCGGGTTCGGCGCCGTCGCCGAAGACGGCAGCACGTTTATCTTCGAAGGGGCGGCCGCGCGGCTCGGCCCCAAACGAATCGAAAAAATCAAAAAAGAACAGCTCCGCGAGATTATAAGAAGAATCGACGTTTTGCGAAAGGGGAAACCGCTTCCCGAGATATCGGGGAGAACGGTCATACTCGTCGACGACGGCCTGGCCATGGGGTCCACGATGCGCGCGGCCATTATGCTCTGTAAAAACAAGAACGCCGCCAAGGTCGTCGTCGCGGTGCCGGTCGCGGGTCGGGAGGTCGCGAACGATATCGCGGGCATGGTCGACGAGCTGGTCGTTTTGGAGGTGCCGCCGTTCTTCCGGGCGGTGGCGCAAGTCTATCGGAACTGGTACGACGTCGGCGACGAGGAAGTGCTGGAAATAATGGCGAGGGCGGCGCGAGGGTGGAATATTTAGTCGGAACGTCCGGGTGGGACTACGACCACTGGAAGGGTAGGTTCTATCCGGAGGACGTACCGAAGAGACGCCGGCTCGAGTTCTACGCCCGGGAATTCGCCACCGTCGAGGTTAATTATTCGTTCTACCGGTGGCCGAGCGAGAAGACCCTGGCCGGCTGGCGCGAGCGAACCCCCGAGGGTTTCCGATTCACGCTCAAGGCGCCGCGGACGATCACCCACCTCAAAAAGCTTCGCGACGTCGCGCGGTTGGTCAAAGACTTCTACAAGCTCACGGATATATTAAAGGAGAAGGCCGGGTGCCACCTCTTCCAGCTGCCGCCGTCGTTCCGCCGCGACGACGACAACGTCGCCCTCCTGCAAAAGTTCGTCGCCTCCCTAGCGTCGGGCCGCGACAACGCCGTCGAGTTCCGCCACAAGAGTTGGTGGGATGAAGAGGCGTACGACTTGCTCAGGGCCAACGGCGTCGCCTTTTGCGCCGTCTCGGGTCTGGGGATGCCGGCGGAGCCCGTCGCCACGGCCGACATCGCTTACTTCCGCTTCCACGGCGAGCGCTACGCCACCCGCTACCCGCTAAAGGAAATAAAAGCGTACGGCGCGGCGATAACGGGGCTCTCGAGCCGCCGGGTTTACGCGTACTTCAACAACGACGCCGAAGCGCACGCAGTAGTTAACGCCAAAGAATTAAGAACGGCGTTGGAGGAATAAAGCGCGGTTTTTAAGAATGGCGGAGAGGGTGGGATTTGAACCCACGAGGCCCAACGGGCCCACACGCTCTCCAGGCGTGCTCCTTAAGCCGCTCGGACACCTCTCCGCGGGATTTTCCGTATTCAGTTTTTAAGGCCGAGGGCGTCGGCCTCCACGCCGGCCCGCTCGAGCGCGGCCGCCGCCGCGTCCCACTCCTCCTCGCCGAACGCCACCGTAACCGGCACCAGCGCGCCGCCCTCCTCGAGCAGATACATAAAGGGCCGGGCGAAGAAGCGTTCCAGGCGGGGCTCGAGGCGCACGCGCCGGCTCGAGGCGTACCAGTCAAGCCGGGGCCTGGCCACCAGGCCGGCGACGAACAACCTTATCCTATCGGTTCGCGACGCCATCGAGAATACCACGAAACGTTCGGAGAGGGTGGGATTCGAACCCACGGTACCCAGAAGGCACAACGGTTTTCGAGACCGCCCCGTTCAACCGCTCCGGCACCTCTCCCTTCGTCGACGTTATTCTACGAAAAAGGGGTCGCCGCGGCAACCCCAAATATCTTCCCCGTCGCCGCGGCCTGCTTACTCCGTCGCCGCCAGCGCCTCCACCGGGCAGGTAATAAGGCAATCGCCGCAGGCGGTACAGGCCGCGGCGTCGTAGGCGAGCGTTTCGCCCTCGATGCGGAGCGCGAGGGGAGCGCATACCGCGACGCACGCGCCGCACAGGTCGCATCGCCGGCGGTCGATCTCGACGTATCCCACGGCCGCGACCATTAGAAATCCGAACCCAACGAGAATTGGAAGCGCGGCGGCTTCTCCACGCCCCGGAGGTTGGTGCGCCAACCCCAATCGAACTTCAAGTCGAAGTACCCCAGCCACCACCTGAAACCGGTCCCGAACGACATCTTGCCGTGGACCAGGTGCCACCCGCCCTCCGACGTCGCGAACGTGAAGCGGTCGTGTTCGAGGTCCTCGTCGTCGGTATGCCATTGGTGGTCGTCGGGGTAGATGGATTCGTTGTCGTAGTCCCCCCAGGCGGAGCCGACGTCAACGAAGAAAAGGCCGCGGAAGCCGCCGATGGCGAACCCCTCTATGGGCCACACGACGTAATCGATTATCGGGAACCGGAACTCGCAGCTACCCAGGCCGAAGCGCGTGCCGTAGACTTCGTCGTAACGGTAACCCCGCAACGTCGAACCGCCGGCGATGAAGAAGTTCTGCGGGTCGCGGCCTAGGCCGGCGCCCCCCGCGGCCCGGAACGCGAGGCTTATCCGCCTCGATATCCTTATATACCGCCGGGCGTCGAGGAGCTGCTCGGTATAATAAAGCGACGACGGCGTGGCCGGCACGGTCTGGCGGACGGTATAGGCCAGGCGCGTGCCCGCGGTGGGGTGGTAGTACCCCCACTGCGACGTATCGCGAGTGAACCCGGCCAACGCGCCCAGCAAATTCCCTTGCTGGTGGGGTATCGGCGTCTCGTCCGCACTGTAAAAATACCTCCGCCGGCGTTGGTAACCGTAAAGGCCGGCGTCGACCCGGTTCCTCATATTCAACGGATAGGAGGCTACGGCCGACCCGCCCGAAAGGCGCTGGTCGAAGCCGATCTCGTTCGCGATGTACCAATCCTGCCACGTTACCGCCGAGAAGACGTACGACGTGCGCCTCGTCATGTAATAGTAATCCAACGCGACGTTTATATCCTGAAAGGACCCCAGCGACGTCAAATCGAAGAGGACGTCGATGCGGTGGCTGCCCAGGATGTCGCTTAAACCGAAGACGGAATAGTTGGTCAAAACGCCGCCCGAAGTATAGGAAAAAGTGGTGTACAGATAATCGGGGCTGAATTTAACGCCGTACTTCCGGGAGCCGGCCACGACGTCCGAAACGACGAGGTCCCGGACCGTCGGCGGCTCGAGCCCCTCCTCCTCCTCCTCGTCGCCGGCCTCGCCTTCCTCGCCCTCGCCGCCGGCCGCTCCCGAGCCCTCCTCGCCGGCGAACGCCGCTACGAGTTCCGCCGGTCGGCCGGGCGCCGACGATTCGACTCCTTCGCCGCCCTCCCCCGGGTTGCCGCGCCGCGCCAGCCACTCCTCGTACCCGTAGTCGCCCGGCTCGGGGCGCTCGAGCGCGACCTCCGCCACCGGCTCGTTCCGCCACGGCATGGTCCAAATAGAATAGGTCATGTTCTCGAAAGAGGTAAACGCTACCGTCTCGCCGTCGGGGGACCAGGCCGCGTCCATGACGCCGGTCACGACGTCCGTGTACCGGCCTACCTCCCGCGTCTTCAAATCCATCGCGAAGATATTGAAGATGCCGCCGACGCGGTCCGACACGAACATCAGCCGCGAGCCGTCGGGCGATACCGCGGGCGAAACGTTCTCGTGACCACCGAACGTGATCTGCTCCAGGCCCGTCCCGTCGGGCCGTACGCGGAATATGTCGTGGTACGTCTGTCTCTCGGAGGCGTAGTATACGTACTCGCCGTCCGGCGACCAACCGGGATAGCCTTCGGAGTAGAAGTCGTCGGTGACCTGCGCGACCCGGCCCGACGCTACGTCCAGAACGTAGATGTCCCGCTTGGCGCGCTTGACGCCGGCGAAGGCGATCTTAGTACCGTCGGGCGAGTACGCCGGCGAGAGTATATCCTCGAACTTCGGGTTGTAACGCCGGGCTATTTTACGGTTGAAGACGTTCAATATAAATATCTGGTCGTAGGTGCCCTTCTTGCCGACGAAAGCGATGAAGTTGCCGTCCGGCGACCAGCTAAGGCCGTTCTGCAGGTACATTATGTATTCGTACTTCGACAGTGAATAACCCTTGGTGAGGTTCTCGAACTTCTCACCCGTCTCGGCGTTCACGAGGAAGACGTCCAGGAAGCGCTCCTTGACCGTAAGGCACGCCACTAAATCGCCCGAGAGCGACCACTTCGGTTTGAAATACGAAATATAATCGCGCCTGTCGTCCTTGGGCGTCAGCTCGGTGGCGAAATCCTTGAGCTGTTCTTTTTCGCCGATGAGGGGCCAATAACGTTGGCGAAGCCAAACCCTCCAATCCTCGTTGAGGTCGGCGAGCTTAATGCCGAACGCGTCCTCCAGGGCGCTGTCGGGCCTCCTGAGCGTCGTGCCCTTGAACGCCTCCAGCAGCTCGGCCAGCGCGTCGTCGCCGTACGTTTCGACCAGGTATTGCATAACCGATTGGCCGAGCTTATAACCGACGTACGGGCTGGGTAAATATCCGAAATTGCTCAGTTGCTCGAGGTCGGGCACGTTCTCGCTCATAACGGCGTCGCGTAAGACCATCTCGCCTTCCGGGTCGACGTCGTTGCCGTAGTAAGTAGACATTCCCTCCATAAGCCAGTCCGGCGGCGCCGCCGCCGTAAACACCGCGCCTATGGTCGGGAACAACATATCGAACTGGAAGATATGCGCCATCTCGTGGACCATGGTCTCCTCGAATTGGCGCTGCGAGCCGTTGTAGGGCATTACGAGGCGGCTCTTGAGCGGTTCCGAGAAGCCGCCCACGCCCTCCCCCGATACCGGACTTATGTTGTTCTGTTCGAAATGCCGCGCCGACATAAAAAGGATTATGGGTATGCGTTTGGAGAGGTCGTACCCCAGCTCGTCCGAAATGCTGACGTACGCGTCCTCGGCGATTTCGGCCGCCCAGTCGAGGAGGAAGTCTTCCTCCTCGTAGTAATAAATATCGAAATGTTCCGTGGAAAGGACCCGCCAGGAAAGCTTCTCGTTGCGGACGATGGACTTGCCGAAAGCCGCCGCGCGCGCGGCGGTAAAAACGACCCCGAAGGCTAAGGCCCACACCAACTTGTATTTAAAATCTCGCAACTTCGCGCGTCTGTGCCACGTCGTGGGGTTGGAGCGTATATACGAAGTCATCCACGGCTTCTCCGAGCAGCTGGTCGAAGATATCCTTTTCCTTAAAGGAGGCGTCGGTAACTTCGCTCTGACTGTAGGTTTGCATCGTCGTCGCCTCGAATTCCCGGCGCCGCATTAAACGCCCCGTCCTGACGTCGAGGGCTTTGACCGTCATCCGTAAAGTATACCTTAAATTCACGTCCATATAGCGCGTAGCGTACGACGACCCAAGCTCGAACGGCGCAATCCCTTGGCGGTCCGCGGTGTAGAGCTCGTTGCGGACGTCGCCCTCCGGGCTATAGGTCCTCTGGATAAATTCGACTTCCCCGATGAGTACGGCGTCGACCCCCAAATCGGTACCCAAAGCCAGCGCCTGGTCCCTGCTCGACGGGTCGAAGAAGTCAACCCGGTCGAGCGCGGCCTCGACCGTCTCGGCGGGTTCGACGAGAAAAAGCTCTTCCGCCGCTACCTCCTCCCGCACCCTTTTCGCGGCCAAAAGGCCCTCGTCCTCCTCGCCCTCGAACGGCAACACGCCGACCCGTTTGTATACCGACGGGTCGATATCGGGCGGCTTCTTCACCTGAATGACGATGAAGCGTTCGTGGCACGCCGCGGCCACCATTATTGCGGATATCGCGACCGCGGCCGCCGCGACTCCCCTTATACCTTCAACGGCCTTCACGTCTTTTCGATACCCTCGGCGTCAGTCCAGGCCCCAACTCTTTTTATCGTGTTTAACTTTGGCGTTCATTTCCGCCCGTAACTCGTTACTCTCCGCAATAATTTTAACCAGCCGGGCTCGCTCTTCGGGCCCCCCTCTTTCGCGATACTCTTTGGCCAACATCAACGCCAACAACATTTTATCAATATAAAGTATGTACCCCTCGTTTAATTCGCTCGTGTGGTCGTCGGACGTCAAAAGGGAATTAAAACCTTCGCGGGCTTTTATAAGCCGGGACCTGATATCGTCGGCGACGTCGTCGGAGAATTCGCCGCTCGGCAAATCCAACCGTTCCAAATCGGCGGCCATGCCGTTAAGGGCGCCGATCAACGTCGACGCCGTGGCGTAATAATCGACGAACGCTTCCCTGCCGCCGGCCAACGCCGCGCCGGCCGACGCCGACACCGCCAAAATCGCGACGAACGTCCTCATCCGTGCCTTGCCGTTCCGGATAACGCCATCACTCCTCATATAATTTTAACACCGCCGCCGGGCGTTTACAATCCTAAATGCCCGGCCGGATTTAGACGCCGCCGCCCCAAGAGCCGTTTAACGCCGCGGGCCGGAAAAAAGGCGGGCCGGGGCCCGCCTTCGACTTCGGCAATCCTTAACCCCGCCTACCGGGCCACGACCAGCCGCCGCGCGGCGACGTCGCCGGCCGTCCGCAAGCGGTAGATGTACACCCCGGGCGGCACCGCGGAGCCGTCGTCGCCCGCCAGGTTCCACACCACCTCGCGCTCGCCGGCCTCCGCCGCGCCCGAGCACAGCGTCGCCACCCGCCGGCCGCTCAAATCGTATACCTCCAGCTCGGCC